>JAGQXH010000003.1 GCA_020436695.1 Lewinella sp.
GTGATACGTAAATATCATCCGGAGAGGTCAGGTAGTTATAGTCGGCAGAACGGAGGAAACCATATCCATCCGGCATCATTTCCAGGATGCCTTCTCCTTCGATAATGCCATCCAGTTCTATATCAAATTTTTCGGAGGGTTCTTCATCCCGGGAGCGTGAACGTCTGGATTCACCTCCGTCATCACCGCCACCCTCAGCGGAGCGGCGGGGAGGAGCATCGGATTCATCATCAGAAGGCCGACGACGGCGGCGGCGGGCAGCACTGTCTTCCCGTTCCATGCGGCTCGACCGGTCATTGCCATTGTCGCCGCCTTCATCCCGGCTTACACGGGAACGACGCCGACGTAGAGAGCGATCGCGATCTCCTCTTTCATTAGAGGTGTCTTGTTCATCATCCGGGGCGCCTTCATCATCATCTTCGCGCTCATCATCCAAATCATTTTCCGGCTGTGACTCCGTCTTTTTTTCTTTCGGCTGAGAACCGTCTCCGCTGGATTCAACAACAGCCTGGTGGTCCAGGATTTTATGAATGAGTTCTTGTTTGTTCAACCGCTTGTACCCGCTAAGTCCCAGGTTTTCTGCCAGGTCTCGAAGCTCCGGCACAAGCATGTCGTTCAACTGCAATATATCGAACATATAGCGTATGTGTTACTTTAGGATTTTTTACAGAAATGTCGAGTATTAAATGTGAGAATAATCAAAAGTGATTGTAAGTGGAAACTATTAATTGTCAGTTTGTGGAAAAAAGTTCGGTGGAGGTGCCGTAAATACCACACATCGAATTGATATGCTCCTCTTGATCAGCCAACTCTTATCACAATGGATTCGGATAATACAGGAGTTGAGGGCTCAACAACTATGCCAAACTTACAAAGTGATTGCGTAATAAGAAGTGGGGTGCTGTTGGTGCATCTGTCGACGCAAAAATACATTTAATTTTTGTAATTCAAATACTATCTTTGCAAAAAATTAAATATCGGTAAGATATGTTGGAAATAAACTTCATCCGGGAACAGCGCGAACAGCTGATTGAAGGATTGAAAATCAGAAATTTTAAGGCAGAAGACCTGGATGTTGTAGACCGTATCATAGCGCTCGACGATCTACGCAAGGCGACTCAGACGGAATTAGACCAGAAACTAGCGGAACGCAATCGTTTTTCCAAAGAGATCGGTGAACTTTTCAAACAAAACAAACGGGAAGAAGCCGATGCATTACGTGCTCAGGTCAATGCCTTGAAAGAAGAGATCCCGCAACTGGAAGAGCAGCTCAATAACGCAAAATCCGAATTAAGTGGATTGCTCTATACCGTCCCTAACGTGCCGCACCCGTCCGTACCTGCGGGTAATACAGACACAGATAATGAAGTGTATAAGCCCTGGCCCGGTCAACTTCCGGTACTGGGCGAATATGCCAAACCGCACTGGGAACTGGCTAAGGATTATCGGATCTTCGACCTTGAACTGGGCGTAAAACTTACCGGTTCCGGCTTCCCTGTATATCGGGGCAAAGGGGCGAAACTGGAGCGAGCACTAATATCTTTCTTTCTGGATGAGGCTACGGCTGCCGGTTATGAGGAGATCATTCCGCCCTTAATGGTCAATGCCGATACGGCGCGGGCAACTGGGCAGCTTCCCGATAAGGAAGGCCAGATGTACCACGTGGAAAAGGACGAATTGTATCTAATACCTACGGCAGAAGTGCCGGTGACCAATATTTACCGGGATGTGATCCTGGAAGAAAGCGACTTCCCCATCAAACTGACCGGTTACACACCCTGTTTCCGCCGGGAGGCCGGTTCTTATGGTGCACACGTACGGGGCCTTAATCGGGTACATCAGTTCGATAAGGTAGAGATCGTTCGGCTCGAACATCCCGACAAATCTTACGACAGCCTGATGGAAATGCTGAAACACGTGGAAGGGCTGCTGGAAAAACTGGAATTGCCATATCGCATCCTGCGGCTTTGCGGAGGAGATCTCGGGTTTACCTCTGCGCTTACTTTTGACTTTGAAGTCTACTCCGCTGCTCAGAAGCGCTGGCTGGAAGTAAGTTCGGTATCTAACTTCGAGACTTTCCAGGCGAACCGCCTCAAGCTGCGCTACCGCAGTGAGCAGGGTATTCAACTGGCGCATACGCTGAACGGGAGTGCTTTGGCACTGGCGCGTATCGTGGCCGCTCTGCTCGAAAACAACCAAAGTCCTGATGGAATTGTTATTCCTGAACAACTAAGGCCGTACACTGGTTTTTCTATTTTGAACTGATAGTTGCCAAAAAGTAACTGTTGTACCATTATTACGTCCAAAACTAAAAACTCAGGAAATTATGGGTCCATACATGGGATACATTGTGCTCACCGGAATTTTCTCTCTGATCGGGATGGTGGTGAGTAACCGGTTGAAAAGCAAATTCGCTAAATATAGCCGCATTCCGCTAAGCAACGGAATGAGTGGCCGGGAAGTGGCTCAGGCCATGCTCGATCACTATGGAATTCACGATGTGAATATCATTCAGGGACAGGGTTTTCTGACGGATCACTACAATCCGCTGAACAAAACCGTTATGCTAAGTCCTGAAGTATACAACGGCCGGAACATTGCTTCGGCAGCGGTAGCATCGCACGAATGCGGTCATGCCGTACAGCACGCTAAGGCTTATCCGTGGCTGAAACTGCGTTCGGCAATTGTACCGGTGGTCAATTTAGCCGCCCGTGCCCAGCAGTTCCTCTTGCTTTTTGCATTGGGTATTTTTGGTGCCGGAGGCAATGCTACGCTGTTGTTGATCACCATTGCCGCATTTGCCGTTACCACGGTTTTCAGTCTGATCACACTGCCGGTAGAATTCGATGCCAGTAACCGGGCCCTGGCCTGGCTGCAAGGGTCCAGTGTGACACGCGGGGCGGAGCAGGGTGGTGCCAAGGATGCCCTTTGGTGGGCGGCTATGACTTATGTGGTTGCTGCGTTATCTTCTCTGGTAATCCTGGTCTGGTTGATCCTGCGCTATATGGGCGCCCGGGATTAATCGGGTGAACATTTGCAAAATTTTCAATATTTTGTAAATCTTTGAGGTGTAAAACGGAAGCAAAACACTTAATACAAAACTATGGAAGAAGAAGTTCTTTTGATTATCGATATCGCCGAAGAAGGCATGAAACATTCCCTGGAGCATTTACAAAAGGAACTAGTCAGAGTACGTACCGGCAAGGCTTCCACTACGATGCTGGATGGTTTATTGGTGGTTTACTACGGAACACCTACTCCATTGAAACAGGTGGCCAATATTACTACTTCCGACGCCCGGACCATCGTGATCCAGCCCTGGGAAAAAAACATGCTGGGGCCCATCGAAAAAGCCATCTTTGAAGCCAATTTTGGGATTACCCCTCAGAACGACGGAGAATACATTCGCCTCGTAATCCCGGCCTTAACCGAAGATCGGCGGAAGGATCTGGTCAAACAGGTGAAACAATTGGGCGAAGATGCAAAGGTCGGTATTCGCAGTTACCGTCACAAGGCCATGGATGGTATTAAAAAAGAGGTGAAGAATGGATATCCGGAGGATGCCGGCAAGCGCAGAGAAAATGAGGTGCAGGAGTTGACCAATAAGTATTCCGAAAAAGTGGATAAGATGCTGGAAGTGAAAGAAGCGGATATTATGACGGTGTAGCTTAGGAATGAGGAATGGGCTTGAAGATCTTCTGACGTCATTTGTAAATGAAATATAATCTGCAAAGGCCATGGTGAACTCCGCCATGGCTTTTGTGTATATAGTGTGGAAACAGCATTCAGCGGTTATGGAGAACACCATTCCCACCCGGATCTTGGATTTTTTGAAGCAGTATCTGCCTTTTTCCCTCTTGTCGGAAAAGACCCTCTTGGGTATTTGTGAGACGGTGGTGGTACGATATCTGCAGCCGTCGGAGATCGTTTTCCGACAGGGAGCTACTCCTGATCCTTTCGTTTACGTCGTGCGGGACGGGGCGATCAAATTGCTGCGGGAAGAATCCGGCAGCGCCGTTCTGGTGGACGAATGTGATGAAGGCGACCTCTTTGGATTGCGGCCGCTGCTGGCGGAACAGGAATACTGGCTGACAGCGCAGGCCGTAGAAGAAACCCTACTGTACGCCATCCGGATCGACGTCCTTCAACCCTTACTCGAAGAACATCCCAAGGTGGCCTGGTATATGGTGCAAAACTTTGCTGCCGGCCTGCGCAACCGTATGGCAGAGGGGGGCACGCTAAATCTCGCAAGCGAACGCACCTTACCTAATGATGAACCTTTTCATCTCCTGGAAGTACAATCCATTTCCAGGCGTAAACCTCCGGTTACCTGCTCACCGGATTCCAGCATTCGGGAAGCCGCGCAGATCATGCGCGATCAGCGGGTGGGCTCTATTATCATCGTAAGCGAAGCATTACATCCTCTGGGCATCATCACCGATAAGGACCTGCGGAATGAGGTAGTGGCCGGAACCCACGATCTGGTAGAACCGGTTACCGCTATTATGTCACAACCGGTGGTCTGCATGCCTGCTGATTGTACGGTGGCTGATGTTCAGATCGCCATGATGCAGCGCGGTATTCATCACCTGTGTCTGACCGAAACAGGCCGGTCTGATTCGAAGGTGTTGGGCGTGGTGTCGGAGCACGATCTGTTGGTGCTGCAGGGGAATAACCCGGCGGTATTTGTGCGGGAGATACGGCGGAGTGATAACAGCTCAAGCCTACGACGGATCAGGGAAAAAGCGGAACAACTGTTGGCCAAATATTTGCAGCAGGAAGTCGCCATTCACTTCATTGCCAATGTGATGACACAGATCAATGATGCGTTGATCAACCGGGTTATTGAAATGAGCCGGCAAGAACTGACCGCAGACGGGAAAAAGGAACCGGATCTCAAATGGTGCTGGCTGGCTTTGGGCAGTGAAGGCAGGGAAGAACAGTTGTTGCGCACTGACCAGGATAATGCCCTGGTTTTTGAAGATGTAGCGGAAGCCGACTACGCAGCCGTAAAAGACTATTTTCTGAGCCTGGCCCGTCGTGTCAATGAATTGCTGGCGGAATGTGGTTTTGAATATTGCCCCGCCGATATGATGGCCGGAAATCCGGCTTGGTGCCTGTCTCTGAGTGAATGGAAAAAACAGTTTTCCACCTGGATACTGTCGCCGACGGAAAAAAATGTGATGTATTGTACCATTTTCTTCGATTATCGGCCGGTATACGGCCATGCTCCTTTGGCTGATGCATTGACCGAGCATATCTTCGAAACTATCCGGCCGGATTCCGTCTTCTTAAGCTTGCTGGCCCGGAATGCACTCCGCAATCCGCCGCCACTTACCTTTTTCCGGAATTTTGTAGTAGAGAAAAGTGGCGAACACAAAGACGAATTCGATATTAAAGGCCGGGCTATGATGCCCCTGGCGGACACGGCCCGACTGCTGGTACTGAATGCGCGCCAATCGCGGATCAATAATACTTTTCAGCGGTTTGACCGGATGGCGGAACTGGAACCGCAAAACCGCGAATTGTTCCAGCAGGCTGCCGATGCCTACGAAATACTAATGCGTTACCGTACCTTACAGGGCTTGCAAAATACAGACAGCGGTCGCTTCTTTAAACCGGCCGAACTAACCAAGATGGAGCGATTAAACCTGCGCAACAGTTGCCGCCCCATCAATGAATTGCACGACTTACTGAAAGTGCGGTTCCGCACCGGAATGTTGGGATAGAGAAGTTTTACAACGGGCATTATCCCCGAAAGAACTCGTTCTAAATAGTCTCAATATCAGATCTTAACACATGGAAGGCTTTCCCTTTTTTCGAAAAAAAACACTTCCTCCCGAGGATGAAGCTGTCCGTGCCGCCTATCTTCAGCACTTTGAGCGACGTATTGCCCGCCGCACCAGCCTCCGGGAATTAAGCTTCGTAGTAATGGATACGGAAACCACCGGGCTTGACCTGAAAAAAGATCACCTATTATCAATCGCGGCATTAAAAATACAGGGTTTTCAGATCGATATTTCCCAGCGGTTTGAAGCTTTTTTCCAACGAGAAGATTACCAGCCCAATACGAGCGTGACCGTCCACGGTATTCTCAACAAACATTTGGCCACCGGAACGGGAGAGAAAGAGATCATGCATCACTTGCTGGGTTTTCTGCAAAACAGCATTATCGTTGGTCATCACATCGCTTTCGATGTGGCGATGCTCAATCGCTCTTTGAAAAAATATTTTGCACTGGAACTTAAAAACCGCACATTCGATACGGCCTGGCTGGCCCGTCGGGTGGAAAGTCCTGTTCTTTCTCATTACCGTTCAGTTTCATTGGATAAGCTTTGCGAGCAGTATCGTATTCCCCTGGGTGAACGGCATACGGCGGCCGGGGATGCTTATATTACGGCTTTGCTTTTCCTGAAGTTATTGGGTAGATTGGAACAGCGGAAGGTGGTTAAACTTGGAGATCTTTAGAGGAATGATACTACAATGCTGTGATACTGCAATACTGTGATGGATCATGTCATTGCATTATTACAGCATTGTCGTATCAAATAGCAGCCATATGTGCCTGTAGAATTTCTTTCTTCTCTCCGTTCAGGTTTACAAAAGCCACAACCGTACAATTTTCCACCACCCATCCTTTAGGGATATTCATTTGGAAGCTTTTGCTGATCTTTTCGCCTGGCAGCAGCGGTTCCGTTAAGCGTTGTCCTCTAAAATCCGTGAGCATTTCCCGGAAAACGTGGCGATGGTTGTAATTACCTACTTTGCCTTCGGGCGTCAGCTGAAAATCCTTAATGTTATCCTCCATGACCAATACGCTCAGCCGTACATCGTCCTCATTGATTCGTTCCTGGATATAGAGATCTACATCAACCTGTAGGAGGCTGTCGATTGGATCGAATGTGTTTCGGATGTCGATCTTTATCTTTGGCGCTGTTGCCAGTTCGGCGGCAATGGCACCGGCCCATTCCCGTTGATTGAGTTGCAGGGCGTCCTGCCCGGGAAATTGTTTGCGATTGATCACAGCGGTAGGGAATCCCAGCGGCTGACCCAGGTAATCGAGCAGCGCATATCCGCTCTGGGTTTGGAAGTCATACCGGTTTTCGGGATAAGGCGTTGAAAAAAAGCCCGCATGAATGGATACGGCTACTAGTTGCTCACCGTAGATCCCTGCCAGTACCTGAATAGCATCGCTGCCGGCCGGGCAGTTCACGCACTTCACGCCGGAAAACTCTTCCACTAGTACCTGCCTTTTTTGCTCGTCTACCGGCGTGTTGAATACCGGATTGCCGTCTCCGCTCGGGTTGATCACCGGGGGGATCTCTTCGCAGGATGTAAAGGCAAGTAGTGCAGTTAACAGAGTTAAGACATATCTCATAGCTTTGTTTTTATCATGGATAGCCTGGAAAGGTATTTGAGAAAAACGTCGTCCAGACTATTGGGATGCTCTTCTTTAGAAAGAAGTGGTCAATGAAAATCGTATACCGCTAAAGGCGGGTTCGAGGCGACAGATCCCACCGGTACATACCACACCTTCCACCTGCTTGATGTAACTCAGCGAAAACCGGCTGGCACCATGTGTGTAATAAACATCAAGCCTCGGATAGTGTATGGATTGTTTTTTCCCATCCACTTCCGGTGAGTTCCGGCCGGGCTGCACATTGTACATATCCGATGCAGCAAATACCCAGCGTGGTGCCAGGCTTACTTCCACCAGCCCGAACAGCCAGTTGCCATAATCCTGCCGGGTGCCTGCAGCTTCATCCTTTCCCACGAACATGGCCTGAGCTTCCATGCGGATCGACTTTCGGCGGTCCAACCGATAAAGGAAATCGAGATAAGGGGTAAGCGTAGTCAGCAAAGGTACATCCGGCTTGACCTCATAACGCTCCTGATTATAGGTCTGCAACTGTACACCGGCCGTCAGCGTCCAGAGTCGCTTGTATTTGTATAATATCTCCGTATATAGTTCCCGGTAAAGTTTGACCTTTTCCAGATCGTCGATCCAGGCGCCATTTGCATAGAAGCTCCATTTTCGGTCTGAGGTCGTATAGCGTATATCCGTTTGAAAAGCCATTTCTCCCAGTTCCTGAGTAGCGGCGTTGTAACGGGAGGTTAGCCGGTAGGTATTGATGCGGGTCATAGGAGGCAGGAAGCTTACCAGTCCGCGATTGAGCTGCTCCTGGGGGCGAACGCGAAAGCTGAAATTTTCCGTGCGTTTCCCTTCAATGGTAATCCCCAAACCCTTGGCCGCATAACTCAGACTGCTGTAGAATACGGTGCCGGGCGCCTGAAAGTATTTGTCGCCGGTCACCACAGAGGAATCCCGCAGAAATTTGCCGAAAGGATCATTCATGTTGTCCTCAGTCTTGTAGGCGGTTTCCAGGTACCAATTGAATGGGCCGGCGCTCAGCGTATTGTAAAAGCTAAAGGCATAGGTATTGTATTTCGGCACAAAAGCATCGGAAGTGGTATAGGTATTGATGGTGGCCACCAGACTGTTCATGGTGGCGTCATCCAGGGTTCGGCTGATCACGCCCAGACCTGGTGCCATCGACCACATCCCCGTGCTGTCCCCCAATGAAAGATAACCTTCCAGCCGGAGCCCTTTTATGATGGGATCATAAGTGTCAAATTGTCTTTTTTGTCGTCCGGTGAATCCCTTGATCTGCCAGTTGTCGTTGAAGTTATAGGCCAACGACGCTCCTACCAGCGCATTATCGATAAGCAGTGGTCGTTCCTGGTAAGCCCGAAAAATAATTCCGCTTCCGATCTGATCGTATAAATAACCTACCTCAATATCCAGATGATCCAGTTGTTTGCGAATAAACCACCGACCGATCCCCTGATCGGTATAGGAGTCAGTAGGATTGAGGAGATTGGAATTGTTGAAAAGATCAAAACGCAGTCCGAAATCAAAGCCCCAGTTGGTGTAATTCAGATTGAGCCAGGCTTCTGCTCCGTATTTCTGCCGGTCGTATTGAGGGGTGTTAGCAGCTCCGATGAGACTGTCGCGGATGAAAAAATTGGCATTGGTTTGCAGGCTGCCAGTGATGCGTCCGCTCCCCGCTGTCTGTGCACGACAGGAAAGTGCCACTGCCCAAAAAATTAGCAGGTAAAGGATTTTACAGACTAGCGAATTTAACGTAGATTTGTACATCTTTCCGAATGTAACTTGAACGATCATCGTATACGGATAACCATCTAATAGAGTTACAACCTCTCAAATACCGTTTAGCAGCCTTGGTTATAACCAATAGCAATCTTATCTGAACGCCTAAACATACTGATTTTATATTGCCCAACCATCTATTGAAACTGTAAGGCCCCATACAAGTTTCATGGAAACGGGCATTCATTTTTTTGAACGATCAATTATCCAATTAAAAACACAATGACTATGAAAGTCCTCAGCATCCTGAGCCTGGCGTTTTTCCTGACCTTTGGTATTATGGCTTATGGACAAAATACGCTTCCTTCGATCACGCTGAAGACCCTTGATGGCCAGGACGTGAATCTGACTTCCTATACCGGCAATGGTAAAGTTATCATCATCAGTATGTGGGCCACCTGGTGCGCGCCGTGCAAAAAAGAACTGGATGCGCTGGCCGATCTGTACGATAGCTGGCAAGATAAATATCAGATAGAATTGCTGGCCGTCACCATCGATACACAACGGCAATTTGCCAAGGTAAAGCCCATGGTGGAAAGCAAAGGTTGGCCTTTTACCATTCTTTCCGATGCGAATAATCAGTTGATGGAGCGTATGGGGGTCTTGAGCATCCCACATACCTTCGTGGTCAGTAATACCGGTGAAATTGTATATTCGCATATCGGTTATGCGCCGGGCGATGAGATTGAACTGGAAGATAAACTGAAGTCGCTGGTGGGGCAGTGATGTGAGTATTCAGTAATCAGTTGTCTGTCTTCTCCAGACAGGGATTCGGTGAATTTCAGTCATTGTTCAATAGGACCGGACAACTGATTGCTGGCCTTCGGCATACACACAAATTCAACCATCAATGAGCAGAAGACAAGTATGGTATTCCGCTTCCGGCCTTCTGCTTTTCCTGCTTGCCTGTTACTTCCCGCTTTTTCTGCATCTTGATTCGCTGTCGCTCCGCCTGTGGGATGAAGCACGACGTGGAGTGAATGCCTGGACGATGGTACAAGAGGGACACTGGCTGGTCCCGCATTTCCTGGATACTCCGGATAACTGGGGCACCAAACCACCACTCTTGATCTGGTTGCAGGCTTTTTTCCTGAAAGTACTGGATGCTCCGGAACTGGCCATTCGGCTACCCTCTGCACTCGCAGGTCTTGCCACTGCACTTCTACTCGCCTGGGCCGGCCGGCGGATCTTCGCTCATTCTTTTACGGGCTATTTCTCGGCATTGGTCTTACTCACCAGTACGGTCTACTTCGATGCACACGGGGCTGTGGCCGGAGATTATGATGCACTGCTCACGCTCTGGCTTACGGGGCATCTGGTTGCCTTTCTGCTTTTCGTCCAGGAAAGACAGTACCGCTGGCTATACATCAGCGGGATATGTATGTTGCTGGCCGGCTGGACGAAAGGAATAGCCGCTTTTTTCTTTCTGCCGGGCCTTTTGCTCTTCCTGCTTACCGATCCGGCGCTTCGTCCAATCCTGAAGGATAAGCGGTTGTATTTGACGGCAGTGGCGGCGGGCATCGGTATTATAAGTTATTACCTCATCCGGGAAAGCCTTTTTCCCGGTTACCTGCAGCTGGTGTGGGATAACGAAATGGGAGGGCGGTATTTCGAAGCCAGAGAGGGGCATGGCTGGGGATGGGGGTATTATTTCCGGCAGATCCATAAGTATCAATTATTTTTTCCCTGGCAGTATTTTTTACCGTTAGGCTTCTGGTTGCTGATCCGGACCGAAGCAACCCGGAGGTGCGGAAAATTTCTGTTAATCAGTACACTGCTCTTTTTGCTGGTCATTTCAGCTGCTGCGACCAAATTGCGCTGGTATATACTACCGCTTATTCCTGTTTTATCAATGGTAGTCGGGGTAGCCCTGGACCGGCTTTTGACGGGGCTTTTGCGAGGTTTAAAGCACCCAAGGGGAATAGCCCGGTTGGGCATTATTGGTTTTTTCCTTCTTGCGGTCTTTGCTTTTCCTTACATAAGTGTCGTCAACAAGGTCTACCATGCGCGTCATAGCGGGCCGGAACGAGAGCGAATGTTGTACCGCGATTTCTTCCGGCAACTTCCGCCGGATACATCGTTTGTCACTTTATTGCCTGCCTATAATGGTCACTTTACCTTTTATCAGCAATATTTCAATGAAAAAGGCTACAACATTAGTGCTACTTATCTGGAGTTGCCGGATCCACAGGTGCAGGCAGGTGCAGATACCGTCACGATCTTCCCGGACGGTGCCCTGGTAGCGTATTGTGAAAAGAAGGCAGCTGACTTTTTAAAGTCGCAATATCAGACGGAATCAATGTATAGCTGGGAAAGTTGCCGTTTATTGCAAATCAAAACGAAAAATTGATCAAACCATGAAACTGAAAGTTCACCCATCCAAAAGTATTTACCTACTGCTGCTATTGGCATACATCATCACTTTCACCGTGGCTGGAAAGGCGCAGACCGCTACTTTCCAGGTCATGACCTTCAATATTCGTTATCCTAATCCGAACGACGGATTTAACTACTGGCCCAACCGAAAAGAGCTGGCCGCCAGTATGATCCGTTTTCACGAAGCAGATATCGTCGGTGTGCAAGAGGCATACCGGTCACAGCTTCAGGATCTGACCCAGCAACTGCCGGGCTACAAATGGTATGGCGTTTGCCGCACAGATGGTGCAACGGATCCCGAACCCGATGGCGAATTCTCGGCCATCATTTATCGCTCGGATCGCTTTCAACTTGTATCCGGCAATACCTTCTGGCTATCGGAACATCCGAAGGAAGTGGGAAAAGCAGGCTGGGATGCAGCGCTGCCCCGTATTGTAACCTGGGCGAAATTCCGGGATAAACAAACGCAGCAAGAATTCTTCTTTTTCAATACTCATTTTGATCATATGGGGCAGAAGGCGCGCGCCGAAAGCGCCCGCCTGATCCGGGAGCAGATAGCGACCATAGCCGGCAATGCGCCCGTGATCCTCACCGGTGATTTTAACGCCATACCGACCGAACCGCCTTATCGGATCATAACCGATGAAGAAGCAAAAGATCACCTACAGGATGCTTTATATCTTTCGCAACAGCCTCATCACGGGCCGATGGGAACCTGGACCAATGCCTTTCAATTTCCCGGAGTGCCGGATCGCCGGATCGACTACATCTTTGTGAAAAACGGCTTCAAAGTGTTAAAACACGCCAATTTATCCGATTCCTGGAGTGGTCGTTTGCCTTCCGATCATCTGCCGGTCCTGGCCAGGGTTGAGTTGGAGTAAAGGAGAAGAGGGACGGGGAGACGGAAGAGCTTCAATATGCTTTTGAATTTTCGATCCTCTTGTCTCCCCATCACAATACTACTTACCTGCTTCCGTCCGTTCCGGTAGCTTAAAGTAGCGCCAGATACGATCCATGCTGGTACGATGCTTGCTCAGCAATCGCGGCAGTAAGCGGGCCAGTGTTTTCAGCATAGCTTCTATATCTGCTTCTGAGTGTCGCAGTGTGATGGTGGCGCGCAGTCCTGTATTATTCATGGAAACGGCCGGATAGAGTGCCAGTCCAAGATAGTAGCCCTTGGCCATCATAGCTTTGCACAGATCAAATCCAATTTCCGGTTTTCCAAGTCCGATGTAAAAGATCGGAGTGTCATTCTCTGCGACCAGAGGAAGCTGCAGCGCATTGGCCATCTCGTTGAAGAACCGTACCCTTTCCTGCAATTTTGCCTGCAAGCTGTAGATCTCATCGCTGAGGTGAATTTCGGCGGAAGCCATGATGCTGCCCAGTGCCGGAGGCGAGACCGGCCCCGTAAAGATGACCGTATTACCTCCGTGTACAATTTGTTCTTTGACCTGCTGATCGGGGCAAATCAATACGCCGCCATCGGCCCCGAAAGCCTTATTCAGGGAGGTGAGCATGAACATACGTGGATGGTACTCCATGCGTGAAAGAAAACGACCCCGGCCGTGCGTACCGGCCCAGCTCATTCCGTGGGCATCATCCACGTATAGATGCAGTTGCTCGTACTTATCCATCAGCTGCCGGATACCAGTCAGCGGGGCATCATCACCAAACATGGAAAATACGCCATCGATCATATACCAGATGCGTTCCACTTTGCCGGATAGTTCCTTGATCTTGTCCTCCAGTTGGTCGATCCGGCTATGGCGGATGGTGTAGGTCGCCACCCCATTGGCCCGCATGGTATCGGCAGCCAGACGAATGGTAGCATGTGCCTGCTGATCGAGAATAATGGCATCTTTTGTACCAATGAGAATAGGCATGCAGGCGAAATGTCCGAGCGTCGTCTTTGGTACGATCACCACCGGCTTTTCAAAAATGCGACCTAGCTGTTCTTCTGCTTTTTCAAGTAGGTCGAGATGCAAAAAAGTTCGTGAAGAAGAGCAAAATGTACCGTTCTGTAATAATTGCTCAATAGCGCCCTGTTTGAGTCTTGGGTCGTGATTCAGTCCCAGATAATTGCAGAATGCAAAGGAAGTTAATTCTTTCCCTTGGATTACCATTTTTGGATCCTGAGCGTGTGCATTAGACAAAGGCAAATTAATGAAACCACTGGATGTAGCTTTCTTTACCACGCGATCCAGTGCATGGTCAGTGTTGTTGTTCATATAGTTTTAAACTTAAATCGGTTAAAAATGTAAATTTGCTATTTATCGTTCCGGCAAGCTATAGCAATTGCTACCGGAAACCTGTGTTTCAAAGCGGTCACAAATATCCATATCCGGTCGGATGAATATCAATGTAAACCTGATACCAGCAGTAGTTTTAAATGTTTGGGAAGAATGAATAGCCAGTAAGAAGAAGGATTTTCAGGTGGTTCGGGCAGTATTTTGCCTCGAACTCAATCTGGAGGTTCAGGTGTTGGTGAAGGATGACGAAAGGTATTCTTAGTGTGTCTATCAGCAGGACAATATTAGCTTTAAACAGGTGCTCAAACAAATTATTAGTGTAAAAAGTATTTAAATAGTGTCATTTTAATTACAAGTCCATAAAATAGATGGATCAACCCACAAAATCGGATCAGAAAGAAAAGCAATACTATCGTCCTAAATATTTTGCTCACATTTCGTACCTTTGCGCTTTGTGCGTTGCTCAAACCAATGTTACATCTTGAATTCCACTATCCGAACATGCTATGGCAGTTGCAATTCAGATCCGTCCTAACCAGAGACTTTATCTGCGGGATCCGCAAGACACCAGGCTGGGACGAAATATTATTAAACACAGTATCCTTCTAATCGATGAGATTGGTTTTGAACAGTTTACGTTCAAAAAACTGGCCGAGCGTATTCAATCTACTGAAGCTTCCATCTATCGCTATTTTGAGAATAAACACAACCTGCTCACCTATCTGGTGGCCTGGTATTGGGAATGGGTTGGTTTTCAGATCGATTTCAATACCATGAATATTCCCGATCCGGAAGAGAAACTGCGGATCGCCATTCGTTCACTGGTTGAAGCCTCCATGGAAAACCCTGCGGTTGATTTTGTCAACGAGAGTGTACTGCACCGGGTAGTGATCGATGAAGGCATCAAGGCTTATCACACCAAGCAGGTAGAAGAAGAGAACCGGGATGGCTTCTTTATGAAATATAAATCTCTCGTGCAAAAGATCGCAGACCTGGTAAGGGAGGTAAATCCGAAGTTCCCTTATGCTACGGCGCTGGCGAGTAATTTGTTTGAAATGACCAACAATCAGGTCTATTTTGCCAAGCATATGCCCGGACTGACGGATATTCGAATTGAGGGGGATGATCTGGCCCAGGCCCGGGAAATGATGGAGTATTTTGTGTTTAAGTTATTGAAAGATTAAGAAACTGTTTGATGTAAATTCCCGTCCTGATCATTCCATCTTTTTCAATAAGTCCAAAAAGCGTTTGTTACTGCGGATCGGAGTCAGTTGTTCTGCGGATTCCAGTTTTTCCCGATCTTTAAATCCATTAGCTACTGCTTTTTCCAGTTGATCCAGTGCCTGATCCGTTGATCCCTGTTCTATTAGGGCACCGGTCAGTTTGAGTAAGAAGTCTGTATTCTCCGGGGCCAGACTGTAAGCTTTCTGTAAGTAGGTGATCACTGCTGCTTTTTTCCCAAGCAGCCCGGCTATTAATGCTGCATCACTCCACACGGCTGCATCTTCCGGCATTCTCCTGAGGTATTCCAAAAAAGCTTTTTCCGTTTGCTCATACTCTTTCAGGTGATAGTATGCAAAGCCCAGATTATAATAGGAGTTGGCGTAATCCGGATCCAGTTCGGTAGCTTTTTTGTAATTGCTGACGGCCAGTGGCCATTGCTTCAAGGTTTCGTAGGCAAAGCCCAGATTGTGGTAAGTAAGCGCAAATGAAGAATCGATCTCCAATGATCGTTGTCCCACCCTTAGGGCAGAATCGAGTTGCCCCAATTCCGTGTAGTTGGTGATCAGATTGGCCATGGGCAATATCCAGGTAGGAGATTGCTCCAGCGCCTGATAAAAACAGGTGCCGGCTTTTTCCTTTTCCTTCAGTCGGCGATAGAGCAGTCCCAGTTCGTTATAAGCATAAGCGGCAGACGGCTCTCTTTTTATGGTCTCCTCCTGTTTGGCCAGTGCTTTCCGGTATAATTCCGGATCTTTTTCCCGCTCTCCCTGTAGCCGGAGTCGCACACCTTCAAAATACAATTGCCGGGTGATCAGATCTTCATACATAAAATGATCAGGTCCCAGCAATTCAGCTGCTTTCCCCAGATATTCGGGATAGTATTCATAGCGTTGATTGTTCGACCAGCGGCGGCGGAGTTCCTGTGGCGAAGATTCCAGATATTGGTTGATAGCCTGTTGCGCCTCATCGTGCAGTGCCACGGCCAGATCCCGTTTCATGTTACTGCGGTGCGGCTGGATTACGGTTGCGTCTTTGATCTTTTGGTACAGACTGAAGGCTGCTCCTTCCGTAGGATACAACAGATGTTTTTGTAGAAGTGCTTCCTGAAATTCCAGATAAAGCCGCCAAACACTGGTATCCGGTAAATTTTGCTCCGGCACCTTATTTTTCATGGCCACTGCGTCGGACAGCTCTTCCCGGGCTTTTCGGTTACGGAGTTCCGCCAGGCTTTCCGGATCGATAGTAGCGAGTGGAAAGTTCGGCGGGCCTTCCACCATCGGGATCTGCTGGTAGGAAGTGGCTTCACTTACCTGATCTTCCAGGTAACGGCGTATCTCTATCAGATTCACCACCTCATCTCCTTCCAGAGGATTGGCCAGTCCGATCAAACCTTCAATGAGGTTATAGGAAAATACACCGCGTCCGCCTCCCCAGCGGGCGCTTTCCTGTGAAAGTTGCTTGGGCTGGCAGGAAAGGATCTTAATTTCATTGTCGAGAGACTTGGATAATGCCTCCGCCGTAACGTGATTGCCGCCAATGCCATTGCCGGCAAGCTTGCCCGCACGACAGGCGTCGGCGATGAGCACTACCTGTACCTCCTGCTCGCTGGTCAGCGTGGCAATGATATCCTGCAAAAAGATGATAGGGAAAGCGCCTCCTGCCATGTAGGTGGTTGAAGGGGCATCGTGCGTCAGCAGAAACCCCCTTTGTCTGGAAGTCTTTTTTTCTACATCTCCATGGCCGGAGAAATAAATGTAGGCCCGGTCGCCTGCCCGGCTTTCTTCCTGGAGCCAGTCCAGAGCCATGGCCATTTGCATTTGAGTGGCTTCTTCATTCAGCAATAACCGGATGTGGTCAGCCGGAATATTGCCCCCGGAAGGAGATTGCAGGTATTCGGCGAAAGCTTCTGCATCGCGGTGGGCATAATCCAGATCCGAAATATTCTGATAATCGGAGATGCCGATAATTACCGCCCGGACTTCCGGCTGCGGGAACATAGGATTTCCCTGACCAAATAACGGCCCTTGGCACAGCAAGAGCGAGAAAAGAATATATAGCGGCACCCTAAATTCGGGATCGTTTTTTTTCTCACTTTTCGAATGTCTTTTTTTTTCTCTACACAGCATGCGGATCTGATATTTTGGGGTTCAAATGGCTGGATTACTATTCGGATCTGATATGCTGCAAAGCTGAGAATATACCCGCTCACCATATCGATCCAGTAAACAACTAAATTACAGATATTTCCCTATCCCGGCGGTCTCTCCCATCTTTATTTGACGATCATTTGGAAAGATACCCGGAGAATGATAATTTTCGTCAACTGAAAATCCAACCTATATGGCCGACCCGAACCAGGATACTGACACCAACCCCGGATCCGACGACCCCGGTTTCTTTCGCTATACCGACCGACCAGGAGCACAGCAGGAGATCACACCCATCATGGATACGGAGAAATATCAGCGCGCCCGGGCAGTCTACGACCGGCTGGTTCAGGCAAAAGGCGATTTCCGTTATCCCATCCCCGATTTTGTAATGAGCCGCGATGAACGCATGGTAGCCTGGATGAATTACAATGCCGTGCAGATCGGGCTGGAAGAAAAAGCCTATGATGTCTGTGCCGCTTTTGGAGAACTTCAGGATGCCGCCATGGCTACCCTGCTTGGTCACGAGCTGACTCATTACTACGAAAAACATGCCTGGCGCCGGGGCTTTGCTGCTGAATTCCAGGATCTGGACATCGGGGTGAAGCTTGATAAGATACGGGATAATGTGCTGAATGAAACCCAGGCAGATTATCTCGGTGGCTTTCTTGCTTATTCCGCCGGTTTTGCTGTGTTTGATCAGACACCGGCCTTCATGGCTCGGGTCTACGAGGCGTATGGCTTTCCGGAAGAACTGGGCGACAATTATCCCAGTCTTACTGACCGGCAAACCCTGGCCCGTCGTTCGGCCGCCCGCATGAAGCAGTTGATCGATATTTTTAATATGGCCAACTGGCTGAATGTGATCGGAAAATTTACGGAAGCTCATCTGTATTACCGCTATATTTTGCGGGAGTATCAGAGTTGTGATTTATACAATAATCTGGGGATACTCTTCGTCCGGCGTGCTTTGGAAAAGTTTAAGCCGGAAGAGGTGAAATTCATTTTTCCGCTGGAACTGGACCTTTCGGCAGTGCGCAGCAGCGGTCGCGATATTGATCTGGACCGAGTAAAGCTGCTGAAAGAGGCTATCCTGCAATTTGATTATGCCATTAATATGGACCCGGATTACGCAACGGCCTATCTCAATAAGGCCTGTGCCTACACGCTGCTGGGAGATCTGGTACGCGGTCAATTCTACGCGGAGACCGAAGCCTTACACCGCGCCACCGAGGCCGGCCACGACAATGTAGCGGCTGATGCTGAAGTGCTCCTGGGGATCATCGCCGCACTGCGTGAGGATGAGGCCCTTGCAAAGGAATATTTTGACCGGGCCATTTCCAAACAAAGCAGCCTGGCCGGTATCAATAAAGAGGTATTACTCGGCAAAGACCTGCCGGTAGCGGAAGCCGTAATTTTTCCCGGAGAGACCATCGACGGTGTGGACCTGCCCGACTTTGCCGAAAGCCCCGCCTACGATGAAGACATTTCCTATTCGATCAATGATGTGGTCAGTCTGCTTCAGAATCCCAAACCGGTGGACGGCGCACATTCCCGGATACAGATCCACTACAATGCGGTCACTTCCGAACTCATCATTGTACATCTGACCGGTGCGGAATATTCCGGGAAAACGGCTAAGGACCTGGGCATCGGTGCTTCGGAAGAAAAAATTGTAAAGGCGTACGGTGAACCGATGAAGCGGATAGCCGGTGTTCAGGGTATATTGTTGGTATATGCGAATCTGTTATTTATGCTGGATAAAAACAAGCAGCTGAGTCGCTGGGCGGTATATCACAGCCACTCCTTGTATTAGAGGTGTTTCAACTTGTCCGGTTTGAAGATCTCCTCGTTGAATAGAAAGGATGAGATAGGGCTTGCCATTTTGTAACAACTGAGCCGAAAAAATCCCCATATTTGTGCATTAGTAAACTGAAACACATGAAACGAGCGGCTATTTGTCATCTCTTCCTGTTGTTGTGTCTGACCGGCCTGCGGGCACAAACGCCCGTTGAAGAAACTGCTTCCAACTTTGTCAATTACAATGTAAATCAGATCAACCGGGTACGGGCTTTTCTTCCTCATTACAATGGCAATGGTCGTACGGTCTCGATCAAGGAATTTCGCTTCGACTCACTGGACATCGATTTTAGCGGACGTTATCTCTCCACTCCCTTTGCCACGGCTACCACCAGTCCGCATGCCGCGCTTATGGCCACGATCATCGGCGGTGGCGGTAATTCCGACCGGAGTGGGCTGGGGGTTGCCTGGAATGCCCAACTGACTTCCTCCAGTTTTCTGGATATTTCCCCGGATGAGGACAGCTATTTTGAGCAATATGGGATCAGTGTGCAGAATCACTCCTACGGCATTGACAGTATTGAAAATTATTATGGCATACTGGCCAGTAGCTACGACTTGCAGGTGAGCCGCTTACCGCAGTTGTTGCATGTGTTTTCCATTGGCAATATGGGAATGCAAACGCCAAGCAGGGGGCCGTATGCCGGTTTGACGGGTTTTGCCAATATGACCGGTGAATTCAAGTTGGCCAAGAATGTGCTTACCCTGGGCGTTATCGATTCCTTCGGCATTATAGATCCCTACAGTTCTCACGGCCCGGCATTTGACGGGCGCATCAAGCCCGAATTGGTCGCCTTTGGAATCGATGGGGCTTCTGCGGCCGCTGCCCTGGCATCCGGCTCCTCGCTTTTGTTACAGCAGGCGTATGAAGAACTGGAAGGTGAGTTGCCACCGACAGCACTGGTTAAGGCCCTGTTGATCAACGGAGCTGAAGACCTGGGCCTTTTAGGGCCGGATCACACCTATGGATTCGGCAATATTAATTTGTTTCGCTCTCTGCAAACCCTCCTGGCCGGTCGCTATTGGAGCGATACCTTGTCGTATGACGGGCAAATGAGTCGACAGATCCAGGTGCCGGACCATGTGCGGCAGCTTAAGATCAGTCTGGTATGGACCGATCCTCCGGCTGCCATAGCTGCGGAAAAGGCCCTGGTTAATGATATTGATATGAGGCTGATCCGGGGGGCTGATGGGCAAAGCTGGCTTCCCTTTAATCTGTCGACCTTTCCTGACCTCGACTCTTTAAGCCAGCCGGCTATCAGAAAGCAAGATCATCTGAACAATGTGGAACAGATCGTCCTTGAGTATCCCCTGCCCGGTACTTATGAGATCACCCTGGAAGCTTATGATTTTGGAGTGAGTACTCAAAGCTTTCAACTGGTGTATGATTGGGATACCCTTTCCCGCTTTCATTGGACGTTTCCTGTAGCCGGAGATGTGGTCGTTCCTAATGATAAATTTTACGAACAGATCCGCTGGTCGGCAGATGATTTGGCTGATGCGGCGGTGCTTTCCTATACGCTGGATGGTGTGAACTGGACCGTCATAAGTGAAGAAGTAGACCCCAAAACCGGGTATTTTCAAACGTTCTTTCCCAGTGTTATTGCCAAAGCCAGATTTCGGATGCAGATCGGTGCCGAGGAATTCCTCAGCGACACCTTTACAATATCTCCCAGACCCAGGCTGGACTTTGTGTTGAACTGTCCGGATTCCATAGCGGTCACCTGGCAGAAATTTCCCGGCATCGATACCTATCGGTTCTTCCGCCTGGGAGATCAGTACATGGAACCCTTTATGGAAAGTACGGATACTTTTGTCGTTTTGCGCAAAACAGAAATACCCAATGCTTATCTGGCCATTGCTCCGGTGATGGCTGGCGGTTCGACCGGTACGAAAAGCCTGGCTTACAATGTAGAAGAGCAGGGAGCTGCCTGCTATTCCCAGGGGCTATCCGGGCGAATTGTCGGAGAAGAGGCGGTGGTTTCTCTGTCACTTTCTCCTGCTTACGGGGTAGAGCAATTGACTTTGGAACGCCTCCTGAATGGGCAATGGGTAACCCGGGGGGCTATTACACAAATTACTGCTGCCGGAAATTATGATTTTACGGATACGAATCTAGCGGTCGGTTCGAATACCTATCGTGTTCGTGTCGAACTGACCAACGGGCAGTCTGTTTATTCAGATATCATTACACTGTTCTACGTACTTCCGGATCAGTTCGTACTCTATCCTAATCCGTTTTCCCGTTTGATCGATGGCAATGTTCAGGTGCATTACAATACGGAACGGCCGGAAGAAATCCGGTTTCAGCTATTCACGGCCCTGGGAGCCAACGTCATGGATGTTTCACTACCCGAACTGCAAAGTGTAATTTTTTACGAGGACTTTCAGTCGGGCATGTACTTTTATCGGTTTGTGCGGGATGAAACCCTGTTAGAAGCAGGTAAACTGGTCGTTCGGTAATAGCAAGTACGCATAAAGACGAAAAGTTGTCGGTGATCAGCCTGATTGGCCAATGCCATAATGCCCGGATCAGGATTTAATGCCGGTCATTTGGGGTTAACCGGGTTAATTCAGCCTGGGCCATCACCTGACCACCGACAATCTGAACCTATTAGAAGGTGACATTTACACTGCCGAAAAAGGTCCGCCCCGGTGCGAAGATGGGGTTCGTAGTACCTCTTACAGCGCGGCTGAGATGCTCATAATAATTTTCATTCAGTAGATTATTCGCTCCTGCACTACATCTGATCCTTTCGGAGATCCGGTAAGCCAGTTTTGCATCCAGTAAAGAGAAAGCAGGCGTAGTAGTTTCTCCAAACTCGGGAGAGATACGGGCCTGTTCCAGCACATGACGAAAACTCACTTCCGGTTGCAGCCTGCCATGCCAATAGCTGCCCTGCAGGGTATACCTGAGGTCCAGGGGGGCGATCTCCGGCAGTGGTTGTTTCCGTTCGAGATCCTGGGCATAGGTATAGGCGAAACCCAACTGGTGTTGCAGGCCAAACGGCAGCTCCTGGGTCAGGTTTACTTCAAAACCGGTTTTAAAGGCTTTGTCGATGTTAACAAAACGACGTACGCCGGGGCTGGTCGGCAGGTACGGGCTAAGTGATGTATCGATCACCGAAGAAATGAAGTGCTGAAGGTAGGACGCAAAAAGATCGATATTCAGTGCTGCCTTTTCTCCGCTCCACTGAAAGGTCAGGTCCAGTTGGTTATTCACTTCGGGAACGAGATCCGGGTTGCCCAGCATTTCGTACGGATCCTGTCCTACCGGGAAATAGTTGATGAAACGCTCAGTCAGGCTGGCACTCTGCTCGGCTCTACCCAGCCAGGCCCCCACTTTGACGTGTTCGCCCATCCGTTTTTGCATACCGAGACTAATGCTGGGATTGATCTGGGTGCTCTTGGTTTCCGGATTGACCTGGCTGAACTCCGTACCCGGATCGTTAATGCCGGCATTATTGATCTCCAGCCGGCCGGATAATACGTAGTTGATCGTACCCGCCTGGAGGTGATACTCACCAAAAAAGCCGGTTTTGCGAATGTAGCTATTTTGCCAGGCGTTGTCTTCGACGGTCTTTCCAGCATTAGGCCCCATTAGGAATTCCCGGGTGCGGATACCTTTTGCGCCTTCCATGCGCAGATCCGCACCGGCGAAGAACCGGCCGTTGGAGAATTCCCAGACACCCTCCGTACGGCCGCCGTAATTGTAAGTATGGGCGTTCGTGGCGGCGTTCATCGTGCGGGGATCCAGGGGTTTCAGCAGGTTATCCATCAGGTGATCTACAAAAGACCCAAAGACCGAGGTATTCCATGACTTTAAATGTTGGCGGTTGATCGTCAGATCGTGCCGGGCATTGAACAGCCAGGTATTATCCTCCCGTAGATCCATCGGCAAAGCGGGGAAATCAGCATCTCTGGCCATGTTGTACAGTGCCGATACGGTGATTTGTTGTTTGGAAGAGAGTTTGGCCCCCAGATTGGCGCCAAAACTTCCCCGGAGAAAATCAGCCGGTATCGTTTGACCATTACCGGCTTTATAATCATCTCCCTGAGACCAGGCACCGAATACACTGAGGTCATACCGGGCACCGCTAAACCCGACCTGCCCCTCACTGCGCACCAGATTCCCGTTGCTCTGGTATTCGGAAGAGAACCGGCCATACACATCCGGATCTTCGGTATAGCGCGGCCTGGTCTGTACAAAATTAATGGTGCCGCCAAAGCCGGTTCCGTAGCGCAGTGCGTGCGGGCCTTTAAGGATCTCTACCCGGTCCATCATGTTAGGCGCCATTTGGCTGGTAGGCGGGTCCATGCGGTTGGGGCAGGCGGCGGTAGCACTTTGTACACCGTTCAGAACGATATTCAGTTGGTTGTACTTAAAACCCCGGAACACGGGATCAAAACCATAGCTGCCGCTCTTGCGGATGCTGTTGATGGCCGGTATCTGGTTGAGGATGGCCGCCCCGTCGTGCTCCATTCTTTCCTGATAGTCGATATTGATCCGATCGTCTGGTTGCTGATTGGGGCGAAGCCCGATAATGGTGGCTGGTTGAAGGCTGAGGATAATACTTTTCCGGTAGTATACTTTTTGGTGGATCAATTCCTGTATGGTTTGCTCGTCCCATACCCATGCTCCATAATTCACGTGAGATAATTGCATCTGCTCACCGGGAGTGATTGAAAAAGAGATCAGACCATGTTCATCTGAGAGACCAGTTTGAGTGCCGTATTGATAGGTAGCCTCCTGGATGGGTTGTGCCGTGTCTTCATCCAAAAGTTGAATATGCTTAACTTCTTGTGCAAAATTGTTGATAGCAGACAGGAATAGCAATGCCATGCACATCAGGGACAAGCTGATTGTTTTTTTATCGAAGCCCATTTTATTTGGATTATAATGCTGTTAATGAAAAGGCATACAACTCACTTGGCCGGATGTGAATACATCATAGCCATGATCACCCGTACCGGAGACCGGTAAGAATGGATAATATGCCTGAAATGATCAGATGATAAATGAAACGGGCCGTGGAGGATGGAAGATATCAAAGGTGAAAGTGGTAGGAAAAAGATCGCAAAGTTCTAAGAACGATGGCTCGTGGTAGTTGCTTGTGATGATCACTTTGGCACTCTCACTGAGATCATGGATGTACAGCGTAGTAGAAGCCTTTTCCTGAACGCTGTTCGGAAGGTCCTGCTGTTTTTTTTCTTCGGCTTTCTTGAGCTGATCCGAAAGATAGCATTTTCCACTACAGAGCAGCAGGGGCTCATCCTTATTGATACAAAGCACTTCAGCAATAAAATCCTGATGGATCTTAAAGTCAAGGATAATCCACAGCTCATTCAATTGAGCTGAAAGGAAAGACAGGAGTAATATGCTGGCCAGGAGCCGGTTCAAGTGCTTTTTGCGGCAAATGTACTTAATTTCCCCAAACCTTTGTGGTCCGGTTATTATTGCAGACCAATCTTTGGTCTGCTAATATGCCATATAATGTTGTAACCGATCAAATTTTGACAAAACGGTGATGTAACATTACCGGACACCCTCGCGGTAAACGCTCTCCGGAGGTCCCAGATAGCTCGGTTGCAGCCCACCGGCATCGATCACGAATTTCTGGAAAACAACGCCCGGGTCGACCATCCAGATTTTTAGTGTATGCTGACCGGCTTTGACTGCTTTGTGCGTCGATTGCCTGATCCGGATATGATCCGTCACCGAATTATTCCACCAGTCCGGATACTCCCAGTCCGGTTTTTCATCGCCTTCATGTACATTAATGATCTGCGGTGCTTCATCATCGATGGCGATGGCGTATTTCAAACCTTCGTTCTTCTGGTAATTCAAAGTTGGAGAAAGGTAGGTATCAATGCTTAAATCGCCTTCATTGAAAATTGTGAAGGTATATTCCAAACGGGGAGTGTTTTCACCCGGGACTTGCCGGTCCGAATTGGCTGGTTCCACCGTGATGGCCGCATTCGTCCGTCCCATATTGGGGATAACCGTCCAACTGATGTCGCGGGAGTCAATCTTTTGCGTGAAATGGGGCGCTTCGATAGATACTACTCCATTGTTCTCCACAAAACCGGTCGCCTCCGGTAGGTCATTGCGAATAGGGACTTTTACCCTGAATTCCTGACCGACACCAGCAATTACCAACTCTCCGCTTTCCTGACCGGCCGGTGCTTTGTCCCAATTTACGCTGACGTACACTTTGTCTTCAAATTGTACTGTACCACTTTCCGAAGATAATTCGATCCAGTCATTATCCGTACGGACCGTATAGTTCAACGGATCGAGGCCCCGGTTAAAGATCTCGATATAGTACTGCTGATCATTAATGGGATCAAAAGAAGAAAAACTGCGACTATACAGTCCTCCCGGGCTCCAGCGTGATGAAGGACCGTGTTCCACAACATAACCCAAAGCGGCCGCAGTCGGGGTCTGGATATAGGAAACTTCCGGCATTTTATTCACGGGCGGGTTGTTCCAGTTGGTATAGCCGATGTGGGTTTGGGACATCATGTGGTTCCACTTGCCACCGGCCAGATTTTCGTGGTAATATTGGATGAGTTCGGCATCTTTGAAGAACTTCTCCTTTACCTGATCGGCATAGTAATTAGTGGATGCCCGGCTTTGCCTGCCGTACAGTTGATTCTTGCCGGCGGCTACATACATTTCGTTCAGGTTACTGCTGATCTCGATAGGGAAGTGCACCAGTTGATAATAGGCAGCTTTATGACTTTCGGGAAGCTTATGGTAGATGACTTTGCTCTGCGCCAGTAATTGTTGGTATTCCTCAATGATCTGGTCAGCTTCGCGATTGTGACTCAGACTATAGGTATCCGGCTTCAGCATTTCCGGCGTGCGGCGTGCGCTGTATTTAGTGGAAAGGGCAAGTATCCCGGCAATTTCTGCGGCGTATTCACTGCCGAATTGCTGTTCGGTCCACTTCACGTAATAGCTGGGCAGATCTTCGGCATCGATACCTTCGGCATCCCAGGCAAAGTCGAGAAAAAAGCTGATGGGCAGCTCCATCGGTTTGAGGTCGCCCACATTGACGATCCAGAGATCCTGTACGCCCCATTGATAAGCCAGGTTCATCTGTTCCCAGACCCGTTCGATCTGGGTAACGTTGATCCAGCGGTAAGAAACCGGCCCCCCGACAAAATCAAAGTGGTAATACATACCGTAACCTCCCGGATGGTCCAGGTCTTCTTTTTTGGGAAGGATGCGTACATTGCCCCAGTTGTCATCACAAAACAGGATCAGAATATCGTCGTCCACCCGCATGCCTTTATCGTAGTAATCCTGTACTTCCTTGTACAGGGCCCAAACCTGCGGCGTTGCTTCGATGGGTTTTCCGGTTACTTCGGTAATGATCTTCCTTTGATCGGCAATAATGGTTTTCATCAATCCCACTGCGGTTTCCTCCGTCATGGCTTCATCGCCGTCGCCACGCATACCCAACGTCACCACGCTTTCGCGATCTCCCATGCGCTTAATGCCTTCTTTCCAAAATTCGGTCAGTTTTTCTTTATTGGTTTCGTAGTTCCAGTCTCCTCCTTTATAGCGGCTCCATTCCTCGTGGTAGCGCATCATAGGCTCATGATGGGTGGTGGAAATGACAATGCCGTATTCATCGGCCAGTCGGGCATTCTCGGGGTCATCCGTAGCAAATACGGCAGGGCGCCACATGGCCGGCCAGAGATAATTTCCTTTGTTGCGCAGGATCAGCTCAAAGATCTTTTCGTAGAACTGATGATTAAATCCGCCGAATTGTTCTTCCGCCCAGTTTCGGAGGGCCGGGGCCTCATCGTTGAGAAAGATCCCCCGGTATTTGACCGAAGGCGCTTTGGATACGTATCGCTCTTTTTTGATGAACAATTCCTCACTTTTTTTAACGGGAGCATCGGCCCACCAATACCAGGGAGAAACGCCGATCTTTTCCGATAGGGTAAAGACGCCATATGCCGCCCCACGCTTATCACTCCCGACAATGACAAGAGCTTCGTCTATCCCGCGAAACGGTTTTTTCACCGTTTGAATGATGAAACGTTCCCATTGGCTGCGAATGGCATCGACATTGAGTTTTTTTGCGGCGATCAGTTGGCGGATCAGAGGGCTGTTGTCTATGCTGCCGATAATGATTATCCGTTTCGGAGTCTGTCCCTTCGAAGAGAAGATGTCCGGTTTTTTACCCGTTACCTTTTCAATGTCGCCGGCCAGAAAGGCAGCAGATCGCTGTACCAGTATTTCATCGGCAGCATCATACAGGATACCCGCCGTGCCGGTATCATCAACAATTGCGAAATGTTCTTTTGGATTTTGTGTATGATGGCTTACCTGTAGTTGCGCATACGACAGCGCAGGGAGCAGCAGCAAGAAGATGAAGAGATCTTTCATGGTTTTTCGTTATCGATCAATGGTTTTTCGTTGCCGATCTAAATTCTCTATAAGTTATGATCTAACTCAAAGAAATAAACAATCGATTGCGTAAATTACGATAAATAATTGAATAATAAATTGAGTCCCAAATTACTCAAGTCACCGTCACGGCGTCCAAATAATATCGGTATCATGCTGCTCATTGGATCATTTTTTCAAGATCAATTTCTGCGTGGCCCGTTCATAAGGCGTTTCTAATGTAATGAGATACATTTTTTCCGTCGAAAGATGATGGATATCCTGGTTAATGGTATGTTGACCAATGCCCTGATGGTACAATATACTAGATTCGATCAGCGCTCCGCGGGTATCTCTGATGGTCAGTTTCACATCACCGGATTTTTGCAGATGGTAATCGATGTTCAGGGCCCCTATATTGGGATTGGGGTAAATACGCATTTCCAGGGTGTCGACCTCGGTTTCATTGGCGTCACCGAGAGACAGCACATTGTCTCTCGTGAGATAAACTTTAAATATCTGGGAAGAGGCGGAGCTTTGTGTTCCATCATTGATGAAAAAAATATTGGGGGCCGAACTGCTGATCCCACCGTAGATGTAGCCCATAAGTGTTTTATCGCCTGGCAGTTCGCCTAATTTTACAACTTGATTGTTGTATTTCGGCAATTCTTCATTTGGGATAAATTCCGCACCCGCACCGAGTAAGGCCGGCATCTCTACCGGAAGTTTATATTCAGTCATGGTGCCGTCGGCTGCTCTGGTCACCTGGGCAATTGTTTTTATAAAAGGTACATCATCGTCTCGAACTAGAGATCCTGAGTCGTCGTAATATTGGGCAATACCTCCGAAGAAAACCGTATGCATTTGGTTATCAACGGCATCATATAACGGCAGTACAGCACAATGATAATGGTTGTAATACTGCTGAAAGGAATCATTGACAGCGTAACCGTCGGCATCTACATTGACGCAGTTTAAAAAAGGCAGATCGACGGTGGGCTGGAAAACCCCCGAAAACATGGTAATGCCTTCTTCTCCATTGGGCATGATCTGGGCTACCGCATTAAAATCTCTTCTATGTAGGTTCTCGTTATCCGTATAAGACGTTAAATGATCAATGGTGATCGTGCTGCCATCATCCGTTAGAGAAAATATGCTGATCGAATTGGTGTATTCCTGAATAAAACCAGGGCCATGATCCGGTCCCATAGGATTATATCTGCCGATAAATTTTTGACCGCCGAGCAAATAATAATGATCATTGATCTTATTCACCCGTCCTCCCGTGACCTGAAATTTCGGATCAGTGATTTGCCTGAAATAGGCGGTGAAGTCCGTCCCGTTCATTACGGCATCGATCACCTCAGGCACTTTGATCGCCGTTAACTGACCAAAAGTAGTATGGTCTCCTTGTGTGGCGCTATAGCCATACCCACCAAAACAATACAGATAGTCACCTTCCTGATAAAACTCCATATCCGTAGCACTTAATTGCTCCTGGATGGAAGTGGGTAGGGAGGTCAGCGTGGCGGTCCATTTTTGCCCGGCAAGCGGGTCAATGACGATCAGTTGATTATTATGTCCTGCCAGATCGAAGGAAGCCCAGGGTTGTCTTCTATGCAGTCCGTCAAGCCTTCCCCCAACGATCAACCATTTGCCGTTGTCCTGCCCGAATGCAAAGGATTGAATGCCGCCCAGATCATCAATGTTCATGGGCTCAATAGATATGCTGAAGGGGGCCGTCTGGGACAATAAACCCAATGGGAAAAATATACAGAAAGCCAGTGCTGCCTGTTTTAAGCTGATGTTCATGATCGATATGTTTTGCTTACATCGACTATCGTCTATTTGTGGCAATAGCCGGTTCCGGTTCCGTTAAGTACTTTGCCGGGGTTAAAAGTACTATGCCGGTCAGCTCCATATCGTGATCCATATCTCATAAGGCCGATTATACGTATCTTTGCATCGCCTTAACCAAGACCAAAAATGGAAAGAATCAAACCATACCGCCCCAAACATCAGATCCGGCTGGTGACGGCCGCTTCGCTTTTCGACGGCCACGATGCGGCCATCAACATCATGCGGCGCATCATGCAAAGTACCGGTGCTGAGATCATTCATCTGGGGCATAACCGTTCTGTACAGGATATCGTCAATACTGCTATTCAGGAAGATGTGCAGGGTATTGCCATCACTTCCTATCAGGGGGGGCACACCGAGTTTTTCAAGTATATGTTTGACCTGTTGCAAGAGCGGGGAGCCGGTCACATCCGGATATTCGGCGGCGGCGGCGGTACCATCCTGCCGGAAGAGATTGAAGAACTGAAAGCCTACGGGATTACCCGGATCTACTCCCCTGACGACGGCCGGCACATGGGCCTGCAGGGCATGATCAATGACTTGCTCAAAGCCTGCGACTTTCCGCTGGGCGGTCAGCTCAATGGGCAGGTGAAACACCTTAAGGACAAAGATCCGCTGGCCATTGCCCGCCTGATCTCCGCAGCGGAAAATTTTCCCGATGAAAACAAAGATAAACTACTACAGATCTCCCATGAGGTGGAAGATAAGGTCATCCCGGTAATCGGGATCACCGGGACGGGGGGAGCAGGTAAGTCCAGCCTGGTGGATGAACTCATACGCCGATTCCTGCGCGATTTTCCTGAAAAATACATCGCCATTATTTCGGTAGATCCTTCCAAGAGGAAAACGGGTGGCGCTTTGCTGGGCGATCGTATTCGTATGAATGCTGTCAACAGCGGGCGGGTGTATATGCGTTCCCTGGCCACGCGACAGAGCAATCTGGCATTGTCCAGACACGTGCAAAGTGCCGTCGATATCGTTAAGGCTGCCGGTTATGATCTGGTTATTCTGGAAACCTCCGGGATTGGACAGTCCGATACCGAGATTGTGGATCATTCCGATCTGTCGCTCTATGTAATGACTCCGGAGTTCGGCGCAGCTACCCAGTTGGAAAAGATCGATATGCTGGACTTTGCCGATCTGGTGGCCATCAACAAATTTGATAAGCGCGGTGCTCAGGATGCACTGCGGGATGTGCGTAAGCAGTACCAGCGCAACCATCAGCTCTGGGATACGGCGGTAGAGGACATGCCGGTTTATGGTACTATTGCCTCTCAGTTTAACGACCCCGGCACTAACCGGCTGTACGCTTCTATCATGCAGCGGCTGAGTGATAAAACCGGTATTGCTTTCCCTGCTGCATCATCGGAAAACCAGGGCGACAGTGAAAAGATCTACATCATCCCACCCCACAGGACGCGCTATCTGTCTGAGATCACAGAGCATAACCGGCGCTACGACCGCTGGGTGGACCAACAGGCGGAAGTAGCCCGCCAGATCGGGGCCCTACAGGAAAGTAAGATCATTCTGGAAAAGCGATCCGGTAAGGAGACGGAACAATTGGTCGCAGCAATAGACGATGAAATTGCGCACCTGTCCCTTCTTTTGGATAAACGCAATCAACAACTACTGGAGGAATGGCCAGATAAAAAGGCCGCCTATGCGGGTGATGAGTTCGTCTATCAGATACGTGGACGCGATATCAAAGTGCCCACTTTCACCGAAAGCCTTTCCCATACCCGCATCCCGAAAGTGATCCTTCCGCATTATCACGACCGGGGCGATATCCTGAAATGGTCATTACAGGAAAATGTGCCGGGAGAATTTCCGTATACGGCGGGCGTTTTCCCGTTCAAAAGAAAAGGAGAAGACCCCACGCGAATGTTTGCCGGAGAAGGCGGACCGGAGCGCACCAATCGTCGCTTCCATTATCTTTCTCAGGGCATGCCGGCTACCCGGTTGTCGACGGCTTTTGATTCCGTAACCCTTTATGGGGAAGACCCGGACCACCGGCCGGATATATACGGGAAAGTGGGCAATTCCGGCGTGAGTATCTGCTCGCTGGACGACGCCAAAAAACTTTACTCCGGTTTTGACCTCTGCGATCCCAAAACGTCCGTTTCCATGACCATCAATGGGCCGGCGGCTACGATCTGTGCCTTTTTTATGAATGCGGCCATCGATCAGCGTTGTGAAAAATACATCCGGGAACATAAGCTCGAAGGCCAGGTTGAAGCCCGACTGAAAACCTTGTACGATGATCAGGACCTGCCCCGACCCGCATACAAAGGAGATATCCCGGAAGGAAATAATGGCCTGGGTTTACTGCTTCTCGGCATTACCGGTGATCAGATCTTACCGGCGGATGTCTATGGCCGGCTAAAAGCCGAAGCATTGACCGCTGTTCGCGGCACCGTGCAGGCGGATATTTTGAAAGAGGATCAGGCTCAGAATACCTGTATCTTTTCTACGGAATTCTCGCTGAAGCTCATGGGAGACGTGCAGGAATATTTTGTAGCGCATCGGGTCCGTAATTTCTATTCCGTATCCATTTCCGGGTATCATATCGCAGAGGCCGGGGCCAATCCCATCACCCAGCTCGCATTTACGCTGGCTAATGGTTTTACCTATGTGGAGTATTACCTCTCCCGGGGAATGCATATCGATGATTTTGCGCCCAATCTGTCTTTCTTTTTTTCCAACGGAATGGATCCGGAATACGCCGTCATGGGCCGGGTGGCCCGTCGTATCTGGGCTAAGGCCATGCGGGAAAAGTACGGCGCCAACGAACGCAGCCAAAAACTCAAATATCATATTCAGACCTCTGGTCGCTCGCTGCACGCCCAGGAGATTGCCTTCAACGATATCCGCACAACGCTCCAGGCATTGTATGCCATCTACGATAATTGCAACAGTCTGCACACCAATGCCTACGACGAGGCCATTACTACCCCCACAGAGGAAAGTGTACGACGGGCGGTGGCCATCCAGTTGGTCATTAACCACGAACTGGGACTGGCCAGGAATGAAAACCCCTTGCAGGGGGCTTTCATCATCGAAGAGCTGACCGACCTGGTGGAAGAGGCCGTACTGGTCGAGTTTGACCGCATTACGGAAAGAGGGGGCGTACTGGGTGCCATGGAAACCATGTACCAGCGCAGTCGCATTCAGGAGGAGAGTATGTACTACGAAACGCTGAAACACAACGGCCAGCTTCCCATCATCGGGGTCAATACTTTTTTGAGTGACAGCGGCTCACCCACGATCGTGCCGAAAGAAGTGATCCGTGCTTCAGCGGAGGAAAAAGAAAATCAGATCGACAATCTACAGTTATTACACCGCTCCCGGAAAGCTGAAGCTGCACCTGCTTTGAAAAAGCTACAGAAGGTGGCGGCGGCCAACGGCAATATTTTTGCCGAATTGGTAGAGGCCGTGAAATTCTGTTCACTAGGGCAGATCACACATGCACTGTATGAAGTAGGGGGGCAGTATCGGAGGAATATGTAAGAGAGTCAATAGTCGATTGTCCGGAGTAGCGAGAAAAGACTGCTGACTGCCGGCTATCTACTGCCGACTAGCAAAGTGACCTCTGTCGGCTTTTTCGTCTAATTATCACCCGGATATTTACCGGATTTGTAACCATTTCCATATTTTTCGTAAAATAATTCTCCGGGCTTAGAAGTTTGTATTTTCAAGCGACTATGACCCTCCAACCAATTTCTCCCGAAATTCGTTGTTTAAAACCGGATGAATACATGAAAGCTTTGGTCGTAATTGTTCTACTGCTGGTAGGAGTTGTCGGGCATAAATGCACGGCTCAGACCGCCGCTAAGGGAAAGCGGGGCAGAACATGTTCGCCCATTACTTTATTTCTGAAATCCAGAACCATCCTGGAAAAAGGCCGTTGGTCGCTTTGTGCTGATGTGGCCATGAATAAGAACAGCCTGCCTTATTCGCGTTTGGGAGGGAACCTGCTGAAGCAATATCACGGCAGTGCACCGGTTTATAGTGCCTTTTCCCTAAACAGCTTCTGCGCCATTGAAGGCGGAGCCTATCTGGGAATGGTAGCCAATCGCGCTGAGGCATTGGGTGAGCTTCCGCTACCGGCATATGTGGATACCAGCTATGATCTTGGATTCGACTCTGGCCTGGTCTCCGGACTTAGTTTTGATCTGGAAAAATTTGGCAGGCTTAGATTACGTTATAATTACGGATTATCGAAGATCTTGAATATCGATGACCGCATAGTAAAGACGAGAAGACTGGATCTCGGTCTTAATGTTCGATTCTAATCGGCTCTTTCTAAAAAAATCACACGGAAAATTATTTTCGTTTCATGGGATTCTTTTGGCAGTGCCTTCTTCGGAGGGCACTTGTTTTTTGAGCTTTATATGATGCTGGGCATAAAAAACAGGAAGCCGTAACAGGCCAGCAAAAAGAGAACGAATAAAATTCGTAGTACATTAGACTTCCATTCCACTGCTTTCATGGCTTTTTTTCTTTTAGACGATAATTTTAGTGAGTTGGTAACACTTGGGTGTTTAATACGCTGATTATCTACCAAGATTACGCTGTCGTACTAGTTGAGTCGGGTATTCGCTTCGTTTTTGAATATCTATTTGTTAAACAACAGAAAGGTTGCCCGCGTTGGTGATTTTTGGAAGGGAAATAACTTTAAATTAAAAAAGTCCTCATTGCTACATCTACCTTCTCCTTCATTTAGCAAAAATCATTAATAACAATTATCCGTAACACTCCAGCTTTACATATGGTTGAACCGGTTGGAGGATTTAAATACACAAAGAACGTTTGGTAGCTCCGTTTTGCGTCCCATTCCCTATATTTATCGCAAACATTAACATATGAATATTGCAAAAGCCCGGGAAATATTGACGGAAATGACGGAATCTCCTTCTCTACTACGTCATGCCCGAACGGTGGAACTGGTGATGCGTGCTATGGCCAGGCATTTTGGAGAAGATGAAAAAACGTTTGCTATTACCGGCTTGCTGCACGATGCCGACTACGATAAGTATCCGGAACAGCATCCGCAGCTCATCGTTAAGCGACTCCTGGAAATGGGGGAGGATCAAATCGCTCATGCAGTGGCCGGCCATTATACCAAATGGGGGATTGCCCGGGAAAGTATGCTCGATAAGTGCATCGTAGCTGCAGATGAAATGACAGGTTTTATTTACGCAGCCGCCCTGATACGGCCTACCCGGATCGAGGGCATGGATGCTAAGTCTGTGTTGAAGAAGTTTAAAACCAAATCATTTGCTGCTTCGGTAGATCGGGAAGAGGTACAGAAAGGAGCTGCTTTGCTCGGATGGGAATTGAAGGAACTGATCGATTTTATTATTCCGGTGTTATATGAGCATCGGGAAGAGTTGGAGTTGGTCTAGGCGGGGCAGTAATGACGGTAGCCGGCAAGAGGTGCAGAGAAAGGGAATTATATTTTTTTGCGTTGATAATCAGACATTTTCTTATCTTTGCCCAGAGGTATCCATTCTACGGGTGCCTTTTTTTGTATAGGTGAACAAAGATCGGAAACCCTGTTGAGCAATCTTCCGTATAAAACGAGAATATCTCAACTATTTGGTTGAAATTTGTTTATCTTTAGTCGGAAACAGCTCAATTTTTGCAGCTATGGGTCCTATGAACAATGAACGCGACCAGGCGATACAAGATCTCGTGGTAGAATATGAAACTAATTCCAAACAGGGGATTCAGTTTTTTCTATCCGAGCACGCCTACCAACAATTGATAGATTATTACGAAGAGGAAGGACAACTCGACCGTGCACTGGAAGTTGCGGGGCATGCCATTCATCATCATAACTATACCGTTGATTTTTACCTGCGCAAAGCACATCTGCTGATCGATACCCACCACGAACAGGACGCATTGGAAACATTGGATCAGGCCGAATTATTTGCACCTAAAGAGATTGAGATCGATCTGTTGCGTGCCGAAGCTCTGATCTATATGGATCGCATTGATGATGCCCTGGCACTGCTGGAAGAAAGAAAAAAGGATATTTCACGGGAAACCATGAGCGATATTCTGCTGGTGGAGGCCATGGCACATGAGCACCGGGAAGAATATGAACTGATGTTCTATACCCTGAGTCGGGCATTGCGCGAGAACCATGCCAATGAAGAGGCACTGGAGCGGGTTTGGCTGGCGGTCGAACTTTCCAAGAAATATGAAGAAAGCATCAGTCTGCACGAATATATCCTGGATATTGATGCCTACTCCTACCTTTCCTGGTACAATCTTGGGCACGCACACGCTTACCTGGGAAACTACGAGGAAGCGGTAGATGCCTATGAATTTGCCTATGTGATTAATGATCGCTTCGAATATGCTTACCGCGATTGTGCCGAGCTGTGCTTCGAAATGAAGCGCTACCGGAAAGCCCTAAACTGCTACCAGGAGATATTGGAGCTTTTCGAACCGGACAGTGAACTGTTGCTGCGTATCGGCCAGTGTTATCGCGAAATGAGCAATTATCCGGAAGCCCGAAAATATTTCCACCGGGCTATTCATCTGGATCCGCTCAATGACGAGGTCCATTTCCATATCGGAGAGTGTTATGCCGATGAAGGCAAATGGAAACAGGCCGTTCGCTCTTTTCGCAAGGCCCTCAGTATCGAGAATGGCCGGGAAGAATACTATGCAGCCCTGGCCGAAGCTTTCTTCCATATCAATGAGTGGGATAAAGCGGCACCACTTTACCGCGCGGCCGTTGATATTGCACCGGAAGACATCCGCTACTGGTTGCGTTATATCGCTTTTCTACTGGCCACCGGTGGGTACCGGGAAGCTATCAATTGCATAGATGAGGCCGAAGAATACGAGTTGGGCGTTGAAGTTATGTACGCCCGCGTAGCTGTACTCTGTAGCATGGGACGCCGAAAGGAAGCCTTTTACTGGCTGGGGGAGGCTCTGCTGGAAGATTATGACCAGTATGTCACCCTCTTCGATCTAGCTCCCGATCTGGAACAGGATTCCGCCCTGATCTCTTTGATCGCTTCTTACCGTATCTGAGTTTTAGTCATAAGTTGTCTCAGTCGTAAGTCTGTTAGTCGCAGACTTACGACTAACAGACTTATAACCGGCGACTTCTTAATCGTCTAATTTGAACCGTTCGGCTGATTCTCCACTGATATCCACCCACTGTTCCAGCGCTTCTTCAAACCACTTGCGTAATTCTCCGTAGCGTGCGTAGGCGTCCTGCCCGGGCCGCTGATCGGCGTAACTCAGCATACTGCCCAGGTAAGAGATCTGATCCAGTAATTGCGGCACCTGATAGCGTCCTTCTGCCGTATTCAGGCTGGCATTCAGTGATTTTAGGTCTTGATCCTCTTTACTGCTCTTCAGGGTCTTTTGCACCGCTTCGTCCAGTTGATTGGCCCGGCTCATTAAATTCCGCACTTTAAGGGCCAATGCTTCCTGGGCCTGCAGGTCTTCCACCGTTATGCCCGTTTCGGCCAGGCGCGGATCTATTTCCAGCACAAACAGTTCTTCCAGTTTCTTATCTCCGATCTGTAATTGCAGGCGATAACTGCCCGGCGCTACCGTTGGGCTTCCCCGTCGACTTTCCCCGTTTTTCGTCCAGGCACCGGCATGACGAAAGTCCCACTGGAAATTGTGCAAGCCTGCTTTACCGGAAAGGGAACTACTATAGCCCCGCTGTACAAAACCGGTGGCCATGTCGGGCTCCGAAGGCATTTTTTTGTCGGACTTGGAAACGCTGGTAAAGGAACGGATCACATTTCCTTTGTCATCCAGAATATCGAGCGACAGCGGAGCCTCCGTCTCTTTATCGAGATAGTAAAAAAACTTGACGCCGGTAACCGGATATTCCGGGACGCCTCTTTCCGGAAAAATGTTGATCATCGGAACTTTACCGATGGGAAGAATTTTTGGCCCGTCCGTGGCGGCCAGAGAAGGTATTTGGCGCAAAGCCGGAAGATCATCCATGATCCAGAAACCCCGTCCCATGGTGGAGAGCAATAAATTATTGCGGAAAATCTTGATATCAGTAATGGGCGTTACCGGGGCATTTTGCTGAAAACTCTGCCAGTGAGCGCCATCGTCGAAAGATATCCAGAGGCCATATTCCGTACCGGCATACAATAGACCTTCCTGTTCGGGGTCTTCCCGTACCACCCTTACGGGCTGATCCATGGGAAAACCGCTGCCGTCGGTGCTTAGCAATTTCCAGGAAGCGCCGAAATCATTGGTGCGATAGATGTAGGGCTTCCAGTCGCCCAGTTGGTAGCGCAGCGAAGTGAAGTAAGCTTTTTGGGCTTTATGGGGCGAAGGTTCCACACAGTCGATCCGGCCACCATCCGGCAGATCGGCAGGCGTCACATTTTTCCAGTTTTTGCCATTATCCCGCGTTACGTGTACAGGGCCATCATTGGCTCCTACCCAGATCTGGCCGGCTTCAACGGAAGATTCCCGGATGGCATAAATGGTACTGTAATATTCCTCACCAGTCACATCCCGGGTGATCGGGCTACCCGCTATCACCTGTTTATCGGCTTCGAAGGCCGTCAGGTCAGGAGAGATGGTCTCCCAGTGAAGGCCGTCATCTGTAGTACGGTGTACGAACTGGGACGTATGGTATACCACATCCGGATCATGCGGAGATACGTGAATGGGAGAGACTCTTTGAAAACGATAGGTCAGATCTTTGGGATTATGGCCATAGATATTGGCGGCACCGACGTAGTACTGCTTACTCTGACCGGTGCGACGGTCGTATACGCTGAAACGCCCCTTGCAATTGCTGTATACAATATTGGGGTCGCCGGGTTTGGGTACGGCCGGTCCGGTCTCGCAACCGCCTACTGCTTCCCAAAAAGCTACTGGACCGGCTGGCGCATTATAAGGTTGTGTGCTCGGCACAGCGATAGTGGAATTGTCCTGTTGACCCGCATATAGCCAGTACGGTGTACGGGTGTCCACTTCCACCTGATAGAGCTCTGCAGTGGGTTGATTATTCTGGGTTGACCAGCTTTTGCCGCCATCTAAGGTGACGTTTACCCCTCCGTCGTTGGCCTGTATCCAGAGCAAACTGTCCTGCGGATGTATCCACATGTCGTGGTTGTCACCGTGGGGAGTTCGGAGGCGCTTCCAGCCATCTCCAGCCTTGTCGGAATACCAGAACTGGGTCGTATTAACGTAAACCGCATCGGCATTAAGTGGGTTGGCGTCTACATTACAGTAATAAAAAGGCCGGTCGAGCAGCGGATCGAAAGCACTGACCAGTTTCCAGTTCTCCCCCCGGTCGTCGGAACGATACAGGCCACCTTCTCCCTGCGGTGCTTCCACCAAAGCATAAACGCGCTTGGGATCATCCGCAGAAACGGCCAGATCGATCTTACCGATCAAACCGGAAGGCATGATCTCCGAGCTCATGACCTGAGTCCAGTGATCTCCGCCGTCGACAGACTTGTAGATACCTCCGGCTGCACCACCGCTGATGATGGTCCAAGGTTTGCGTTCTGCCCGCCAGGCTGCGGCATAGATGGTATTAGGATCATCGGGGGCCAGTTCCAGATCGGCAAATCCTACAGTATCCGATAAGAAGAGGATCTGTTCCCAGGCTTCACCGCCGTTCTTACTGCGGTATACGCCACGCTCTGCGTTAGGCTCGAAGGCATTGCCGATAGCCGCCACATATACCAGGTCCGGGTTATCGGGGTGAACTTCCACGGCACCAATATGTCCGGTCTTCTCCAGGCCGATCAATTTCCATTTTTTGCCGGCATCATCGGAACGGTACATCCCCTTGCCGGCAATGACATTACTGCGTAATCCATCGGATCCGGTACCGACATAGATCCTTTCCGGATCAGACGGCGTTACCCGGATCGCCCCGATGGAAGGACTGGCAAAGAAACCGTCGGAGATATTATCCCAACTATTCCCGTAGTCAACAGTTTTCCATACGCCCCCACCGGTGGCCCCCATGTAGAAGGTGCCGCGCTCCTGGGCTACGCCGCAAACGGTGGTCACCCGGCCGCCCCGTGTAGGGCCGACATTGCGAAATTCGATCTTCTGCAAGAGTTCCGGGTCTACCGTTTGTGCCGGTAAGCTGGAAATAGCAGTTAAACTAATGAGTGCTAAAATCATAAACAGTCGAAAAGGCATGTGCAGATAGTTTTTCGATGAGTAAGATGTTCGGATAGGCTCTAGTTGGTCCAAAATTAAAATTAAATGCGGAAGTTATCTAAAGTTTCCGCATTGGTACTTTAGTACTAATTTGATAGGACCACCCAAATTGGTCCTTTCGTGTGATGACCGACATTTTGGATCACGCTACTTTTGATCAAAACAAAATTACCTATCATGAAGAACGTAGTACTTAAATACGGATTAATTGCGGGGCTGATCCAGGTAGTGGTCGGCTTTGGTCTGATGGCCCTTCTTTTTGGGGACGGTAGTGATAAGATCAAATACGGGGAATTGCTCGGCTATACCGTGATGATCGTGGCGCTGTCGGTTATTTTTATTGGGGTCAGAACCTATCGGGATGAACAGCTTGATGGGGCTATCTCTTTCGGTAAGGCACTCCAGGTAGGTGTGTTGATCACACTGGTGGCCTCCGCCCTTTATGTGATCGGATGGTT
>JAGQXH010000400.1 GCA_020436695.1 Lewinella sp.
CGCCTAAGACTTTCCGGATGCCAATCTCCTTTTTCTTGCGGTCGGCGGTAAAAGCAGCCAATCCAAAGAGTCCCAGACAGGAGATGAGGATGGCAAAGCCGGCAAAATACTTGGACAGCGACGCTACGCGTTGTTCCGCTGCATATTGCCTGGCGTATTGTTCGTCGGAAAATTCAAAATCAAAAGCAAAACCCGGATTAAATGATTCATAGAATTTTTGAAGATTGGCTACCGCTTCCTGAGTATGTCCGGCTTCCAGTCTGGCCATGATCATCCAGGTATTTTCCGGATTGACCACAAAAAACAGTGGATTGACCTTCTCGTGCAGGGATTGGAAGTGAAAGTCTTTCACCACACCGATAATCTCCAGGTCGTACTCATCCCAGAGGCGAACCTGTTGTCCGATCGGTTCGTCAAGCCCCATCACTTTGATGGCTGCCTCATTGAGTATGATCTTACTGGTGTCCGCCCCAAATTGCCGGGAAAAGGTCCTTCCCTCTTTCATTTCCACACCAATGGTTTCCAGCAAGTCATAATTCACCCTCACATTTTCAAACAGTATCCTTGATTCAGGGTCTTTACCTGGCCAGTCCAGGCCGCTGGTATTATTCTGACGCCCGATCAGATCATGACCTATAGAGGAAATATTGGCAATACCAGGCAGGGTTTTAGCCTCCGCCAAAAAGGCATCCATCTGATCTTCTAGTCGCCCGCTAACGGAAAAATAAATGAGGTGCTCCTTATCATATCCCAGGTTTTTAGTCTGCACGTACTGGATCTGACGGTAAACCACTGAAACCGCAACGATCAGGATGATCGATAAAGTAAACTGGAAGACAACTAGACCTCTTCTGGCCCATAATTCTCCCAGAGAAGATTTGATCTCTCCTTTGAGAACCGATACCGGTTTGAAAGAAGACAGGTAAAGGGCCGGATAGCTCCCCGCAAGCAATCCCGTGATCAATAGAACGGCAACAAAGCCAAGCCCCATGGCCGGACTGATCGCCAGGCTGATCTCTTTATCTGTAATGAGATTGAATCGGGGAAGAAAGATCACTACCAGAAGGATCGCTACCAGAAAGGCGGCAAATGCAATAAGGGTCGATTCGGTTAGATACTGGCGGATCAAGGCTCCCCGGGGTGCGCCTACTGCCTTTTTAACCCCTACCTCTTTGGCCCGAAGCGAAGCTCTGGCCGTAGACAAATTCATAAAATTAATACAGGCGATAATGAGAATGAAAGCGGCAATGATCGAGAACAAACGAACATATTCAATTCGGCCACCAGCCAGTTTTCCATCCTGATAGCGGCCATGCAAATAATTCTCAGAGAATCGCTGAAGGAACAGGGTTACGTTGGACTGTTCATTTCGATTCTTTACGAAATCAGCGATCTTGGCACTAACTTCCTCCGGATTCGCTCCGGCCGCCAGCACTACCTTGGTAGAAGGTCCATTACTGCCCCAACTTCTAAGCCAGCTATTCCCTTCATCGCTCTTCATTTTTTCAAAGTTGAGAATGAGATCGAACTGATAGGAAGAATTCCCCGGTAGATCGGCGAAGACACCCGATACCTGATATACTTCATCGTGATCCAGCTCAACTGACTGACCTACGGCTTGCGTCTCCGATCCAAACAGTGTCTTAGCCGTACTTGCCGAAAGGACAATAGCGTTGGGCTCCGTCAACACCTGCTCCGGCTGTCCCTGAAGCAATTCAAAACTGAACATTTTGAAAAAATCACTGCCGGCATGATAGCCGTATGCTTTTATGTTTTGTTCTCCAACCGATAAGGTATAAGCGTTCCGCCAGGTGATGGTTGCGGCGTATTCAATTTCAGGCACTTCGTCCTTCAGGGTTTCGGCCAGTAGCCCCGGAGTAGAGTGAGTGGTCATGACATGCTCCGCATATTGCTGATGTTCCATTACATTGAACAATCGATCATCATTGGTATGGAAGCGATCCATCTGTAATTCATCATTGACCCAGAGCAGGATCAACAGCGTACAGGCCAGTCCGGTAGACAAGCCGATTAAATTGATGAAAAACGAACTTTTGTGGCGGCGAAAATTGCGCAGGCTCAGCTTTAGGCTGTGGGAATTCATAAACAATCGGGTATTTAATTTAGGTGGAATTTGATATTGGGATAAAAATGCCTCATTCCTCTCCCCAAAGACTCCCGATAAACAAAAAAGTTGCACACTTCTCCCAACAGAATTCCAGGCATTATCTATCTTCGAAAATCAAAACATCCGAAAACAATGAACAAGTACCGTATCTCCGGCTTAATCCTGCTACTCACCATTTTTGTCTGCTCCTTTGCCTGTACGCAAAAAACCGGCCAGATGGCCTTGCTGCCGAAAGCAGATAGTCCCATGCCCAATGGTGCCTGGAGCCGTGAAATAGAAGATGAAGATAAAATGATCACGGAGGTGCTCCTTTTTATCGATGGCTATTACTCTCTCACTGCCTATGAAAGTGGTTCCGGCGCCTTCAGCAGTACCAAAGGCGGCTCATTTAGCAAGGACGGTATGAACCTGAAACTGAATCAGGAATTTCATTCAGCCGGTCCGGCAGAATTGGGAGTAACGGAGGAATGGTTTCTTCAGTCCAAAGATGGAGGATTGGCCATACAAACGCATAATGAGACCGGTAGCTGGAAGCCGCTCGATGTCGGCCGGCAAACTGCACTGACCGGAGCCTGGTTGTTCTCCGGCCGGGAACGCGACGGCGAAATGCAAAGGAGAGATACCAACCAGGCCCGCAAAACCATGAAAATACTGACTGGCACCCGCTTTCAGTGGATCGCCTACAATACCGATACCGGAGAATTCTTCGGAACAGGCGGTGGAGAATACAGTGCCTTAGAAGGTCAATACGTGGAGAAAATACGGTTCTTTTCACGCAATAATGATCGTGTAGGGGCAGAATTGCCGTTTCAGTTCAGCACGGAAGGTGGAGAATGGCACCATAGGGGAAAAAGCAGTTCGGGGGATCCTATGTATGAGGTATGGGCCAGACGAATGAAGTGAAGGATGTAATAATACAAGATCCCACTGGAAACCAAAGCCTCAAGCGGGATCTTGCCGGTAGAAAAATCGTCAAATTTGCTGACTACTAAAGTTAATTTTCAAAGCCTTCTACCCCATTCACCGTCGTATACTTAAAGCTTAACTTCTTGTCGGGATAGATATATTTGAAAGCAGACTGCACCATCAGGGTAGCTTCGTGGAAGCCGCACAGGATCAGTTTCAGTTTGCCTTCGTAGGTATTGATATCTCCAATGGCGTAAATACCCGGAACACTGGTACTGTAATCAACGGTATTTACTTTAATAGCACTCTTTTCAATCTCAAGCCCCCAGTCGCCAATCGGTCCCAATTTGGGAGACAGTCCAAAAAGCGGTATGAAGTGATCGGTAGAACGTTTTATATCGCCTTCTGTTTTATGCTTGATCAGTACGTCGGTTAGCTTACCGTTTCCATCCAGGCCAACTGCCTGAGCATTGGTCAACAGCGAGATGCGACCGTCATGGGCCAATTCGAACACTTTCTCCACGGAATCCGGTGCACCGCGGAAATCCTCCCGACGGTGAATGAGCGTTACTTCACTGGCTACATCTGCCAGAAAGATCGTCCAGTCCAGCGCGGAATCTCCTCCTCCGGCTATTACCACCCGTTTATTACGATAGATCTCGGGGTCTTTGATAATGTATTCCACTCCCTGATCTTCAAAGTGTTCCAGATTGGGGATAGGCGGTTTACGCGGCTCAAAACTACCAAGACCACCAGCAATGGCAATGACCGGAGCTTTATGTACAGTTCCTTTGTTCGTCGTGACGATAAATTTCCCCTCTTCGTCTTTATCGATATTCTCAGCCCGTTCTCCGAGCGTAAAGCCCGGATTAAAAGGCGCGATCTGCTCCATAAGATTATCCACCAGTTCTCCGGCCAGAATGGAGGGATAACCTGGTATATCGTAAATCGGCTTTTTCGGATAGATCTCACTTAATTGTCCGCCCGGTTGCGGAAGGGCATCGATCAGATGACAACGCAATTTTACCAGTCCGGCTTCAAACACAGTGAACAGGCCGACCGGGCCGGCTCCAATGATAAGGATATCTGTCTCAATCATGATGTTCTCTTTCAGGTGTAGATTGTTGAGTTAAGACGCGGAAAGCCCCGGCTTAGCTGCATAACTTGGCACAAAATTAAAGTTTTGGAAATGTTTAGTACGTGATTTGGATCACCTTTTACTTCTTTTTGTTCAGAAAAAAGTCGGGATGCAGACCGCATTCGGTCTTTTCAGACGACTTCCATCGACCTTCACGGCCGCTACCGACTTCGGTACAGTGCGTGCAGCCAATTGAACCGAAGCCCATATTTTCCAGGGGATGCCGGGGCAGCTCATATAGATCCATGTAGTAGAGAAATTCGCCTTCATCCAGGTCGATGATCGGATGGAACTTAAGCATATTGCCCTGTTTCTCAAAGATCTTTAGGCCGGAACGGAACTCGGTCTGATAAGACATCAGGCCAGACATCCATACTTTATGGGCAGCTTTTACCGGTTCCAGAGGCTGGATCTTGTTGGTATAGCAGCAGCGCGGCGTATTGGTCTGCCACCAGGACTCATTCAGACTACGCCGGTTTTTCTCCGGTTCCGGTGTCAATACTACCAGATCGGTCTTGAAACGATCCACCAACTGGTCTTTGTATTGCAATGTTTCCGGAAAATGGTAGGTAGTATCCAGGAAATGAACTTTTTGACTGGGACGCAACTGGCTGATCCAGTACAACATGAAGACCGACTTGGTGCCGTAAGACGTGGTCATCATCACATCTTCCTCACAGAAATACTGGTACAATTGCTGGATTCTCTCCTGAAAGGTCAACGGAGTGAATACCTCATTCAGATAATCTACCTCCCAGTGTTGTACGCAATCTGTGGATTTGCGACCGGTCGTCATCATATTGTTCATTAATTTAGTCATCTGCTTTAGATCTTTTTAACGGTATCCGGTTAGTGGTACACGGTCCACCATTATTTTATCGCCGGCACAACCGAATGACCGGCATTGGCGATGGATTTAACCAGTGCCTTTGGCACTATTGCCGAAAAATTCCGGTGCAGGCCGACGGCCTCACCTATAAGGATGATCCCCGGTGTCCCAATGCCCTCCTTTCGGGCAATTTCAGGCAATTCGCGGATCGCTCCGGTTACTACGCGTTCTTCAGGGAGTGAACCGTTCTGGATCACCATCGCCGGCAGATCACCCCGTCCTGCCCCATTGTACAAGGAGGCGATCTCAGGGAGTTTGCGTACCCCCATGAGGACGATCACGGTGGCGGTACTCTGCACGGCCAGTCTGATGTCTTCCGATAATGATCCGGAACGGGTGGTCCCGGTCAGCACCCAGAAACTCTCATTTACGTGCCGTCTCGTTACCGGCACGCCCTGCAGGGCCGGCACGGCTATACTGCTGGAAATGCCGGGAATGACGTTGACCGGAATCCCAAAATTCAAGAGATAGGTCATTTCTTCATGTCCGCGACCGAATACAAATGGATCACCTCCTTTGAGCCGAACCACGTGGCCGTACTTGAGCGCACATTCAACCAAGAGCCGGTTGGTATCTTCCTGCCGAAAGCTGTGTTTACCGGCTCTTTTACCCACGCAGATCTTTACCGTGCTTTCAGGTGCTTCTACTAATAGTTCTTCACTTACTAAAGCATCGTACAATATCGCATCGGCATTTTGCAATGCTTTCCAGCCTTTGAGCGTGATCAGTTCCGGATCACCGGGCCCCGCCCCGACCAATGTGACTTTAGGTTGTGGATGGTATGACATGCCGCAGTGATTATGCTTTGTAGTAATTGCCGATCACGAGTTTGTCAATTCCGGAGGCCCCTTTCAATTGATCTTCTCTTACCCGGATCACCGTGGTGATAAAATCCTGCGCATCTTGCAGGTATTGCTGGGCAAAAGCTGCATCCGGCTGTTTTTCATTTAAGCGCAGTACATACGATGGGAAATCACCACTCAGCGGAAATTCTCCATCCTGCATGTAGGCCTCCTGAAAGCTTTCCAGAATACCGATGTGGGTATTACATTTCACATCCTTGCTCAGTAACAGTGCCTTTGCACCGATCACAAAAACGGTATATGCCTGATATATGGCTCCTGCCATATTGCCCTCTTCACAGGCTTCTTTGGCACTGGCCATTTTCTGGCGGGCATCATTGATGATGGTGCCAACCACATCCAGACTCACACCGGCACACTCCCCTACTCCGATCTCCTGCTCGTATTGCTGATCCTGCCCCCAATCGAAGAAATCGGTCTCCGCCAGGTCTTCCAGGTCTGACAGCGGTTTCAGCAAGTTGTAGAAATAACGTTTGCCCTGGCGCTGATAATAGTCGTTGAACAGTTCGTTGGCTCTACCTTCTGAAGCAAAATCATTGAGCAGATAGCGCAAGGCTTCCGGGATGCGCTTGGTAGGCAATTTGATCACCTTATCAGCTGTACTGCCAATTCCCTGCGGAGAAACACCGCCACCAAGCACAATCTGCATGGCGGGGATCACCAGATCCTCTCTTTTAATAGAACTGCCGTGAAACCCGATCTGAGCCGCCATATGCTGACCGCAGGCATTCATACACCCGCTGATCTTGATCTTGATCTCGCTGTTCTCTACCAGTGTCGGATATTCTTTCTGAAGTACATCACTCAAAACCTCCGATAGCCCGGTGCTATTGGTAACTCCCAACGCACAGGTATCGGTGCCCGGGCAGGCGGTTACATCGGCGATACTGTCGGCCCCACCTTCGGCAAATCCCAGTTGATCAAGGGTTTGGAATAATAAGGGCAGTACTTCCGGACGGAGATAGCGCAAGAACAGCCCCTGATTGACCGTAACCCGGATATCATCGGCTGCATAGGTTTTTACAAAGTCTGCCAGTTTTCTGGCCTTCTCCGCCGGGATATTCCCCAAGGGGATCCGGATAAATGCACCATACCAACCGGATTGCTTTTGCTCAAAGGTGTTGGTCCTCCGCCAGAAATCATATCTCGCTTCGTCCACCACTATATTTGACAAATCGGCTGAAAGTTCCGGTACTGCGACTTCTTTTTCCTCGGCCTCAATGGGCACACTTTGATTAACCAGTGATCTGCGCTCGATCTCGATCAGATCCAGGAAGTTTTCCAGCCCAAGCTTTTGGAGCAGGAATTTCATGCGCGCTTTCATCCGTTTTTCACGTTCGCCGTAGCGATCAAAAACCCGGATAGTCGCCTCCATGAAGGGAATGATCTGGTCCGTTTCCATGAAGTCATATACCGTCGGTGCAATAAAAGGAACGGCACCAAGTCCGCCGGCCAAAACGACTTTGAACCCTCTGACTTGTTTACCGTTTACAATGCGCAAACGGGGAATAAAGCCGAAATCGTGGAAATAAGTGAAGGCCGAATCTTTCTCACTTGCGGAAAAAGCCGGTTTGATCTTCCGGCCCATATCCTGGCAAATAGGGTTGCGTAGGAAATATTCGAACACCGTCTGAACGTAAGGGGAAACGTCGAAAGGTTCTTCGGGATCAACTCCGGCAGTAGGTGAAGCGGTAATATTTCGCACCGTGTTGCCGCAGGCTTCGCGGGCAGTTACGCCGGCGGAGGCGAGTTCCGTCCAAATAGCCGGTGAATCTACCAGCTTCACATAGTGCATCTGAATATTCTGACGGGTAGTCAGGTGCAGATTACCGTTGGTGTATTTTTCCGATACGTCGGCAATCCGGATCAACTGATCCGCCGTGAGTTTTCCGTAGGGGATCTTGGTGCGAAACATCT
>JAGQXH010000401.1 GCA_020436695.1 Lewinella sp.
ATAGCCGACAACGGCCATGCAAATGACGTAGAAAATGACAAAGCCCAGATTAGTATAGGCTCTTTCCACTACGGTGTAGAGGTCTTTTACATCAGTGCCGGCCATGGGTTCGATCCCCCAGTGCATCTGGAACCAGAACTGGTACATGTGGATCAGGATGAACACAAAGATAATAGTGCCCAGCCAACCCATGTTTTTCGAAGCACCGGCGCTGGTTTTGACCGTGCGGGTTCTTTTGACGGCGTAATTTACTCCCCGGGCAGCACTGTTCTTCCGCCAGAGCAGCCAACCCTGAATGGCGTGTACCACAATGGAGGCATACAGGAGGTAGGAGACGACTTTGATAGGGCCGAAGGAAGTCATGAATTTCGCGTAATCATTGAATGCCGTACCACCGTCGCCCGCCAGCAACTGCCAGTTCCCGATCAGGTGAACCACCAGGAAGATGATCAGGAACAGGCCGGTAAGGCTCATTACTAACTTACGACCTACCGAGGACGTAAGGAAAGTAGAAAACCAATTCATAAAATTTTTATTTTTTTCGTGTGGCTTTTCACTCAACCCGAACCCTGAGAAAAGCGTTGTTGCAAGGTCAGGATGATTGCCTCACAAAGCTAAATGATAAAGCCGATTTGCCAAACAATTGTTTAGAGGAGCTAATTTCAGGCAGATTATTTAGAATCATTCAAAATTATAATTTCTTTAAATGGGAGATAAACCATTAAAAATTAGTTTTCAGCACTTTCTGGAAAAATTCCCCGAGGTTGAATTCCCGGTTACGTTGGGGGAGGATACGCACCATATATTCAGTTCCAAGAACGACCCGCTGCCCGCGTTGATGATCGAGCAGTTCATCCTGCCGATCGAAGAGGAGGAAGTGGATGAATTTACCGAATTCATAGCCTGCTTCCGTATGCCGGCGCAGAAGGAATACCAGGGTATCGTTTACTGGCGAGCCGGATTACTCAATTATCAGTACATCCTGGTGACTTTCGGCAAGGATGAAAAAATGATCGACAAGCGGGTGATCGGCGGTTCTTTTTACGATGGAGATAAGTTGACACAGTCCGTAGCTACCCTGGAAGAAGACGGACAGATCATCATCGCTTCCGGGCAGGAAGATCCCAATGACATTAATCCGGATGCCGCCAAGACGACAGCCTATCGACTTCAGATCGGTACCAAGGGAAAAATCGTGAATTTTTAATAGCCGGGATTTTAGGAGTAATGGAAGTTTGGATATTGGGAAGAACCGGCAGCTTTTAAAGAATTGTTCGTCTGATAGACCGCATGGAAAAAGCGGAACACCTTTCCTGCACCCTCGGCGGCATCTTCCATTTGTTGTGCTGTACTGATGTTTTGATCCAGCATACTACAAAAACGAGGCCACTCCCGTGATGGGAACAGCCGCCCCGCACTGAAAAAGTGAAAGGTCGTGATCTGGTTTAAATGTGGATTTTCCCTGAGTGCCTTATGGATCACTCTCCCGCCCAGATAAGAACCGAGTAAGACGTACAACCCACCGAGTGTTTGGGAAGCGTTCGACAATTGCGGCGCCGAAAGGGCATAGGATGCAGGGGAAAGAGCAAGCAATTCCAGATCTGCTTCCAGAGCAGTCAGGCGGGGATGTAAGAAAGAATGGAATTCGGTTAGATCGTATTGAGATAAGAGCTGGAACAAGAGGGGCTCCAGTTGCCTATGGAGAAATTCGTTCTTTTGGATCAATTCCCGGTATTGAGCCGGGGATAAATTGCCTTGCATGATCGCCGCTCCATTGACAAGGGCTTCGGTCTGTCGGTGCAGCAACTGTGTCTGTTCACGTAAATAGGCGGCGACTTTCATTCAGTTTATATTATACCAGTGATATCAGTGATCTCTTCCAGGATTTCCAGTGCTTCCTGCTTCTGTTCAAATTCAGGTGCATTCGTCACCAGAGCCTGCAATTTCTGGATAAGGATCTGTTTGCGGCGAAGTTTGTTTACCTCATCCTGTCTTTTCTGAAAACGCGATTCTGCATCCCCCATTACTTCCAGTATCTTTGCCGGGAGAGCGTTCAGGTTGTTCTTCAGAATATATCCGGAAGCGCCGTTTAAGATGGTTTCGGCGACCCGCTCCTCATCGTTAAGACTACCGGTGACAAAAATGAAAGGAACGTGTGAGATCTTCTCCCGTACCAGTAAAAGCGCTTCCAAACCATTATAACCGGGGATGTTGTGATCGGCTAAAATAAGATCGGGATTGCCCCACTTGATCTTCTCTTCGAATTCAGCTTTGGAAGAGGCCATAATAAATATGGCATTGGGAATCATCTTCAATACTGATCTTTTGATCAGTTCCCGATCGGTATCCAGATCTTCGAGCATTAGAACCTTAAGGGTTTTCTCAATCATTTTCTACTCGTTTGTTCAGGTTTAACCAGTAATTTGAAAAATTTCTAAGTAATGCTTTCAATTCATGATAAGATTCCGGTTTGGTTAAATAACTATTGGCGCCCATCTTGTAAGCTGCTTCCAGGTCCCTATTTTCCTGTGAAGAACTGAAAATCACCACGGGTATACAGGAGGTATGTTGCTGGGTCTTCAGATATTTCAGTACTTCAAATCCGTTCACCTTGGGCAACTTTATGTCCAGTAAGACTACTTTAGCCTCCGGCATGTCCGACCTGGAGAAAAATTCAATGGCCTCAGCACCGTCTTTTACCCAGTGGTATCTCAGGGGTATTCCTTCGGCATGCAAGGCGCGCTCCATTAAATGAACATCACTTTGACTATCTTCAATAATTACGAGATCTATATCTTCCATAATCTTCCAGGTGGTATGATGATAAAACTTGAAACATTACGTTCAAATTTCAAGTTCATTCCCACTGCAAAAAATCAATCTGGAGACTGAAAATCGGGGAATTCACAGTAGAAAGTACTGCCTTTTCCTTCCTTACTTTCCACCCACACCCGGCCCTGATGTTTCTCCATCACCTTTTTTACAATAGCCAGACCTACACCGGTACCTTCGTATTCCATGTCCGATACCAGTCTGGAAAACACCTCAAATATCTTATCCTCGTATTTCTGATCGAAACCAACACCATTATCACGTACGTAAATCACGCTTTTGCCGGATTGGGTATATCCTCCCACTTCGATGACCGGCTCGGCCGTATGGCGGGTGTATTTTACGGCATTGGAGAGCAGATTCTGCAACAGTTGACGTAAAGCGGTCACTTCGGCGTAGATCACCGGCAGATCATCCTGCACGTCGAAGCGCAAGCTTGTCCGTTGGCCCTTATCCAGGGAATCCCAAAGAAATTGCAGTTCTTTTCTCAGATCGATCTTATTCAGAAGCAAATCGGTACGACTGATCTTGGATAATGCCAACAGATCGTTGATAAAGCTGTTCATCTTGCCCACACTGCTGGAAATGGTATCAAGTACATACCGGCCGTAATCATCCAGCTTGTCGTAATAATCTTCGCGCAGGATCTCGGAAAAACCTTCGATGGTACGTAAAGGCGCGCGCAAATCGTGACTAACGGAATAACTAAAGCTTTCCAGATCGCTATACGCTTCAGTTAGTTCATGGTTGAGCTGCCGGATCTCCTGGTACTTCTGGATAATGATCTCCTTGATATCATTGCGTAGAGCAATGGCCGAGGTGATGTGATGTTTGGACCAGGGTTTGGCCGTATCTTTCACCAATTGCTTCCATTTCTCAAACGACTTGCGCGGACTCAACCGGATCTGGCCGTCTTCCTGAGTCACTGATTTCTTCGGATTTCCGGCCCAGTTCACGGTCTGGATCACCTCCGGGCGGAACCAAAGAATGTATTCCGGTGGGGTATGGGCGATCTGTAAGGCCAGCAAACCTGAGGCTTTACGCTTTATGTTGTGCGCGGGAGGCCAGTGAACGGATAACTGATTAGTGTGGAAAATGGGTTCTTCTACCTCCTTACTTAGCCAATCGATCAACTCTATAATATCTTTGCTCGAGGGGCACTCGCCGATGGTATGGAGTTTGCCGTCCAGAAAAATGGCTGCTCCGCTGGACTGGTTAAGGTCCAGTAGGGTGAGCTGCTGTTTGAGCAGACCCTCAAAAATATCCCAGTCCCGGCTCATTTGCTCAAATAGCTGAGACCGGACAATATTGGTCTGCAGTATCTGTTCGCGAAAATCATGTGCTTCCTGCAAGGCCAGATGTCCGGATATGATCCGACCCAGGAATTTGATCATATTCCGCAGCCGGTAATCTACCAGTTTGGGCTGGTAATGATGACAGGCGATAAGCCCCCACAGTTGCTCATCCACAATGATGGAAACGCTCATACTGGCTCTGACGCCCATATTCTGTAGATACTCAATGTGGATAGGGGATACGCCTCTGGCAACGCTGTCGGAAAGATCCAGGGGCTCCTGATCCCGAACCTCTTTCCCTTTGCGGATCATGGCCGGACGGGCGGAAGTATCCACAATGATGCGCACCTGATTGCGTACAAACAGCGCCCGGGCCTGACGGGGAATGTCGGTGGCCGGGTAACGCAGGTTCAGAAAAGGTTCCAGGGAAGCCTCCCGGGCTTCTGCGATAACGGTGCCGTTATGATCTTTGTCGAACTGGTAGAGCATGACCCGGTCGTAGCCGGTAAGCTGCCTGATCTCGTGGACAGTCTGATTGAATAAGGCCTGCAGGGAGTTGCTGGACTGGATGCTCTGGATAGCGCGGTCACTTTTTTGCAGGAACTGAGAAGAGGATAGTTTAGATTCCTGTGCTTCAAACTCCAAAATGATGATCCGGCCCTGAAGATGAGCTACCATATTGTAGCTTTGATCCAGCCGTTGGCCACCAAAATACTGAATGCTAACCGGATTGATATCCGAAAACTCCACCTCATCCTTTCCGGCAAGCAACTGGCTCATTACTTCTCCTGGCAGATAATCATCGATTTTACCGGATAGTAACTGCTGATGACCCACTCCCAGGATCTCAGCGGTATTTTCGGAAGCATGTCCGATGAGCAGCGTGTCAAGATCTACGCCCAGCAAGCAGGCATGTCCCTGCACGATTCTGATAATATGAATAGGTTCCTGATCACAATTATTTAGATCATACTCGACGGAGTACAATTTATCAGCCCCTTTAAAGTGTTGCTCCATGGTGATTATAATATCATATGGGTTTAATCTGGAACAGCAATTCTATATTCGATGTTCACCCTCATCGAACACGATAAAATCATCCAGGGTTTTAATAGTGAACACCAAATTGAAATGAATAATAAAGGCTATGTGTATGACCAAGACCCTTTACCAATTAAAACAATTGGTTATTAAAACCCTAACATTATGGAAATCAAGATCAGAAGTAATAAAATTGAGGATTGTATCCGTACCATTGCGAATGCTTTGGAAAGTGAAGTTTTAGTAGATTGCCGGGAATTGAAGGTGTTTATTCCCGAATCGAAAGGTAAGGGATTCATCTCCGGCTATGCTTTCGACTATGGTATGAGTCTGTTATATCTGGACTGCTACCTGGAAGAAGATCTGGACATGATCTTTACCAAGGATAAACCGCATCCGGTACATTTTCACTTTTGTGGCAAAGGAGAGTTTCGCCACGAGTTATGTGATGGCGAGATCAGCTATCAGTTGAACCCTTTGAATGGTTCTATTTCAGCCAATCCGGCTGATTGTGAGCAACGGTTGGGCTTCCCACCCAAAGTGAATATCGTTCACACCAATGTGACCATCCTGCGTTCGGAATATCTGAAAAAGGTAGATTGCGATCTGGAGAACATGCATGATAAACTGGAGACTGTATTTCGGGATGTGGATGCGGAACAAACCTTTTTACACGAGATCAATTATAGCGTACCAACTTCCGAATGTATCCGGCACATTGCGGGAAACGGATATGAGAGCCTGATACGCAGCTCCTTCGCGGAAGCTAAGACCCTGGAGTTACTGGCTCTGCAGCTCAAACAATTCGATGATGATCTCGACCCGGATACGCGTTATGTTGCGTTGAAGCGCTATGATCTGGATCGTATTCTGAAGGCAAAGGAAATTCTGGTCAGCGATCTACAGAATGCACCCACCATTCAGGATCTTGCCAAGTTGAGTGGTATCAATCAGCAAAAACTCAAGCGTGGTTTTAAGCAGGTATTCGGATCTACCATCAATCAATACCTAAGAGATGTTCGTATGGAAACAGCGAAATGCCTGATTATGGATGGGAAATCTACTATTCAGGATATCGCCGAACGGGTAGGATACTCCAATCAAAGTCACTTTGCCCGCCGGTTTCGGGATAAGTACGGTATGTTGCCGAAAGAGGCACTGCAGTGTAACGCCATTGAAGTAGATATGCAGGTTCGTGCGGAGGGAAGGGACAATTAAGGCAAGTTGTCTGTTACCCAGGTGTCAGTTAGTTGTGCCAGTGCTAAAAGTCAAGGTCCTTAGCCCGGATCTTAGATAAATGAGGGCTTCTATCGGGCATTTATTTTCTTTCGGGGACAGTGCGCAATCGCTGCGCCTTGCTGATCATCTCCAACACCTGCTCGAGTTGCCGATTGAGAATTTCCCGAATTGGTAGCGGAATATTTTTGTTTGCAACTACTTTTTGATAATACTTGCATAGGATAATTATTTAGGAAAAAATATTGCTGTTTTTGAACACGGGCTCCGTTTATCATGTTCGTTTGTATAACAAACACAGGTAGGAAAAAAACGGGAATTGAACGAACAGATGTACTCCAATTCAGGTTTAAGCTGAAAAGTCATTGGTAATAAGTAAACTGCAGACATGACAACACTAGCGAAAAATAAGCAGAAAGCAGCGTCTACTAACCACTCTTTACACCCTCATATCACAGCGCGCTGGAGCCCGAGAGTTTTTTCCGGGCAGGAGATCACAGAAGAAGATATTCATCATTTGCTGGAGGCAGCGCGCTGGGCACCGAGTTCCAGAAATGAGCAACCCTGGAGATTTATCTATGCCTTTCGGGGGAGCGAAGCCTATGACAACATATTTCAGTGCCTGTCGGAGTTCAATCAACAATGGGTACGCAATGCACCAGTGTTGATGCTGACTGCTTATAAGGAGCAGTTTGATTCCGGTATTGACAATTTTCATGCCTCACATGATTTGGGCCTGGCAGTAGGAATTATGTCCATGCAGGCACAGTCGATGGGTATTGCCCTGCACCAGATGGCGGGTGTGAACTGGCGGGAAGCGCAGGCGATCTTTGAAGTACCGGAAGGTTACCATATCACTACTGCCATTGCTGTTGGTTATTACGGAGGTGATCCTGATGAACTACCGGAAAATTTGAGAAAATCGGAATTGGCTGAACGTAATAGAGTGCCTTTAGCACAATTTGCCGTTGAGGGAGAGTGGCCGGAAAAAAGTAAGTAAAGAATAATTTTTTTATCTTATTATATAGTATCGGTCCCAAGGAAAATCAGTTACTGAGAATTTGCCCTGAAGTTTTCCTGGGAAATTTGGTTGTTAGAAAGCGAACATCAAATATCCTGAACTGTTTTAGTTTAAACGTATGGAAGTTTGAAAAATAGAGCCCCATATCGATTGTTTGAGGAAAGTAATATATCGCCGATAATCGAAGAAAGTGTCAAAAAACCGGTAGTTGTTCTGTTTTCTGCCGAATGGCTGGGTAGTGCTCACATTTTAGAGAACTTTCTAAATGAATTAGCACAGGAAAAACCGGAGCTGGCACTTTACAAGATTGATGTGGATACCAACCAGTCATTGACTGAACAATTCGGCATATCCCAGGTTCCTACTACCGTCTTTCTCCGCAACGGAGAGATACATGATTTTCTATTGGGGA
>JAGQXH010000402.1 GCA_020436695.1 Lewinella sp.
GATGCTTTCTGGAACTCTTTTTGGAACCTCAATGGCATGCTCTCGCTGATCACCCCGCACATCACAAAAAACTGGGTACATACCCAGATGGAACTCTTTGACAAAACGGGATGGACCTCAAAGGGACCGACCGGCCTGGAATATTCCGGGGTCATGGAAGGTTCCCATCAAATGATCCAAATGCTAAGCGCCTACCAAAAGGGCATCTATACCGAAGCCCCCGATAAATTGTATCGGGCCATGAAGAAAAACGTGACGGTTGTCGGTGGAGATCATGAATGTGGGGGGCATCCCGGAAATCCGCAATTGGACATTTATATCGAATACGGCTATTTGCCGATGGACCTGGGCTTTACCAACAAAACCCTCGACTATGCCTTCGATGACTGGTGTGTGGCCCAAATGGCACATGCCATTGGGAACGATGAAGATTACCAATATTTTTATGAACGTTCAAAGAACTACAGGAATGCCTTTCATCCCGACCTGAAATATGTAGTTCCCAAAGACAGCAAAGGGCAGTGGAAAAAGGATTATGACCCTCTTGACAACTACAGCTTTGTGGAAGCAAACGGTTGGGAATATTCCTTCTATGTGCCGCATGATATCAAAGGAGTAGTAGAGATCATGGGCCGGGACCTGTTCAACCAAAGGCTCGAAGAAGGATTTGAAAGATCGGAGGAACACCAATATGCGGCCTATGCGCTGGAGAGCACCGGCGGAAGGAAATCGCAATATTATGTGAACCACGGGAACCAGGTCAATATGCAGGCGGCCTGGCTGTTCAATTATTCGGGGAAACCATGGCTCACCCAAAAATATACACGGGATATTTTGGAGGCCTATTATGGTAATACCCCCTATCACGGTTGGAAAGGTGATGAAGATGAGGGACAGATGGGGGCCTGGTTCGTAATGGCATCCATGGGGCTTTTCGAAATGAACGGCGGCGGCGACCCGGAACCGGTATTGGATATAAGCAGCCCGCTGTTCGAAAGGATAACCATCAAGCTCGACGCCGATTTTTATCCGGGAAAGGAGTTCGTCATTGAGGCCAAACATAATTCCAAGAAGAATATATACATCCAGTCGGCCCGTCTTAACGGCAAACCATTGCCGGGCGTCCAAATGAAGTTTAAGGATGTGGTCATGGGCGGAACACTAGAATTGGTCATGGGCGATAAGCCGGGGAACAAGTAAAGAACATGAGTACCGTACGGCCTTGAAATCGCAAAATCAAGGAGCGTTAGTAGCAAATATTTGATGGTACAAATCCTATCTTCACCTTGATAAAGGTCATTGGGCGTCTAAACAAAACAATATGTTCATATGTATGGACATATTATTTTGTTATATTAGCCCCACACTAAAATGAAATCAATTGAATGGAAAGAAATACCTGTGAACCTTTGATCCCAATCGAAAAACAAGAGTTTGATACGGGTCATTATGATCTATATCCTGCATTTCCAATAACCGGAGGGAACATCGAAGTCGGTTATGATACCTTGGCCGATATACTCCAAAACGAAAAAACAGTATTGCTCGACGGCTACGTCGGAGTCGATTGGGACGAGGTAGGCCGGATTCTTGAGGCGCTGTTCAAGAAGAAGGGACTCAAGGTCGCTGTCTTTGATATACGGGAATGCCTAAGGCCCGAAAATGAGATCGCTGCGTTGGTGGAGCCTTATCTTGGGAGCGATGACCCCATTTTTGGGTATAAAACGGATATTTTGCTAGAGGCCTATTTTGACAAGAGCAAGATGAACAGGGGCTGCGTGGATGCCAGTGCCGATATAAACCTCATCTATGGTACGGGCGCGGCCCTATGTGACATAGAAGGGGCTTTGGTCTATTTCGATCTCCCAAAGAACGAACTCCAGTTCAGGATGCGGGCCGGAGCCATAACCAATATAGGTTTTTCTGTACCCAAGGATCCCAAGCAAATGTACAAGCATTTTTACTTTGTGGACTGGGTAGTACTCAACAGGGAAAAAAAACGGCTACTGCCCCATATCGATATCATCGTCGACCAACAAAGGCCCCAAAAACCGGTATGGACCACCGGCGAGGCACTTCGAAAGAGCTTGTCCAAAATGTCCAGGAGCTATTTCAGGGTAAGGCCTTGGTTCGAACCCGGTGTTTGGGGCGGGCAATGGATGAAACGCCACTTTCCGGGGTTGAATCCCGAGGCGCCCAACTATGCCTGGTCGTTCGAGATGATCGTTCCCGAAAACGGCCTCGTGTTCGAGGATCAGGGCAAATTATTGGAGGTTTCCTTCGACATGTTGATGTATTGGGAGGGTAAGAACGTCCTGGGAAAAGCGGCCAAAAGGTTTCATGACGAGTTTCCGATCCGGTTCGATTTCCTCGACACCTTTGAAGGGGGCAATCTGTCCGTACAATGTCATCCGAGGCCAGAATATATCAAGGAACAGTTCGGCGAAAACTTCACCCAGGACGAGACCTATTACATTCTGGACGCGGGCGACGATGCTGAGGTCTACCTCGGCTTTCAGGAAGGGATCGAAGCCGAAGATTTCCAACAGGCTCTGGAACATAGTTACGAGACCAAACAGGAACTCGACGTCGTGAAGTATGTGCAAAAGCTGCCGGCAAAAAAGCACGACCTGTTTCTGATCCCGCACGGAACGGTACATTGCTCAGGGCGGAACAATCTGGTGCTCGAGATCAGTGCGACCCCGTATATCTATACGTTTAAAATGTACGATTGGCTGCGTTTGGACCTGGACGGAAATCCAAGACCTCTGAATATAAAGCGTGCCATGGAAAACCTGAATTTTGACCGGCAGGGCCAGACTGTTGAGAACACGCTGGTATCGAAACCAGAAGTGATTTCCTGGGGTGCAGAATGGCAAAAGGTCCATCTACCTACCCATCCCGACCATTTTTACGATATATACCGATATGAATTTGACCGGGAAGTGATTATTGAAAATCTTGGACAATGCCATGTATTGATGCTCATAGAAGGCACTGCGGTGGTACTGGACTTCGGGGAAGGAAGCCAAACCTTCCACTATGCGGAGACTTTTGCGGTACCGGCGGCCACCGGGAGCTACAAACTGGTCAATAAAGACAAATCTAAGGCAAAAGTGGTGGTTTCATATGTCAAGGACGAAGCCTGCTAATTTGAGTTTATGATAGGAATTAAAAGAATAGGGGCAATGCTGCTAGCCTTGGTCGCGGTAATTGCCACCAGTGCACAAAATACAATATGGCAGATCGGGCAATCCGACAACAGTAGCGGAGGCCTGGCTCTGGCCCCCTCGGCCTACGAAAGTTTTTTGGAAAAGGACTTTGGGTGGGAAGATCGTTTTTTTCTTGTCGGCTATTCAAAAGACGCCGAGGATTTTCCCTATGTACTTCCGGGGGCAGTCGACTATTGGGGAGGCACCTCGGGCCTGGCCGGAATTCGCCCTCATGAGATCAACATCCTGTTCGGGGTGGAACGCAAACCGGCTCGTGGCGATTGGCAGTTGGTCATAGATATAGTGGACTGCAGCCCTGAGGCTCCTCCGTATGTTAAGATCGTCGTGAACGGAAGTATATGGAAGTTTAGATTGGAAAAGGGAAGCGGGGCCAACATTCTGGAAGGGGACAATCCGAGTGCCCGGGAACAAGTAATAGTCGTTCCCATTGCTCACGATCTGATAAGAACAGGAGGAAACGAAGTGAAGATCACTACACTGGAGGGAAGCTGGCTGGTCTTTGACCAGGTCCGTTTGGAAGGCCCCAAAAGAACTATTTTGACCGATCCGGAACATTTTTTTGTGCGCAAAGTACACGCTGCCGGTTATACGATCGATAAAGATGAAGAGGCGTTCCAGCCCCTTTTGGTCGATATACAGCATTTGGATGGTGTCTCGGAATTGGGCATACAACTGGATGGCAAGCTCATATTCAGTAAAAAGATCGAACAAGGCCGGTACGTTGTTGAAGCGCCGATGCCTGTGGTCAAGGCTACCCAAATAAGTAAATATGTCATCCTTCAGGACGGTCATCCAGTGGAAAAAGGAGTGATCCACCGTACCCCCCAAAGGGAAGCGCGCTTGTCCGATTATGTCGATACAAAGATCGGGACAGGGCACTCCCGCTGGATGATCGCTCCAGGGCCCTGGATGCCCTTCGGCATGGTAAAGATAAGTCCCGATAACCAGGACCAGGGATGGCAGGCCGGATATCAACCTACCTTTGAAAGTGTGGGCACCTTTAGCCATATCCACGAATGGACCATGGCCGGCCTGGGCACCTTTCCCACCAACGGCCCCCTGGTGACCGATATCGGAAAACAGGGCGATCCCGACAGCGGATACCGTTCAAGGATAGACAAAGCCACTGAGCAGGCCCCTTTGGGCTACTATTCGGTAGTATTGGACGATTATAAGATCAAGACCGAACTTACGGCCACAACCCGCTGTAGCTTTCAACGGTACACCTATCCGAAAAACGTTCCCGGGTCGAGGGTCTTAATCGACCTTAAAATACCGGCCGAATACGGATATGATATCGAGGAGGCCTATTTTAAAAAAGTGTCCGACCGCAAGATTGTCGGATATAGCAGGCAGGTGTCGAAAGAAGTTTGGGGCGAACGGCACTACCGGCGGCAAATGGTGGAAGACGGCGACAGACCGAGAGAATGGGACGATATTTCACAAAACTATACCGTGCACTTTGTCATGGAGTTCGACCGGCCCATCAAACAGATCGGTATATGGGTGGATGGAAAAGAAAAGGGCCCCCAGGATGTAGCGACATCCGAGTTGACTACGGAGTGGAGGTCATCAGCACCGGATGATGTCGTGGCCTTTGTAGAATTCGATACAGCAGAAGATCAGGTGGTGCAGCTCCGTACGGGAATTTCTTATGTCAGTGTGGAAAATGCCGGCCTGAATTTGGAAAAGGAGATTACCGGGCCGTTTGAATGGGACTTTGAAAAGGTCAGAGAGCACCAGGTCGAAACGTGGAACGCTCTGTTCGAAAGGGTAAAGATCACCACTGACGACCGGGAAGAAAAACGAAGGTTTTACTCCAATATGTACCGGGCCCTGGTAAGCCGTAACATTTTCAGCGACACGGATGGTAGTTGGGTCGATGCCGAAGAGGAGATCCGTAAGCTTACCGGCGAGGGCGATGTGGCTCTGGGATGCGATGCATTTTGGAACACCTTCTGGAACCTCAACCAGTTCTGGAACCTGGTCGTACCCGAATGGTCATCAAAATGGGTGCGTTCCCAACTGGCCATGTACGATGCCAACGGCTGGCTGGCCAAAGGTCCTGCGGGGATGGAGTATATCCCCGTTATGGTGGCGGAACACGAAATTCCCCTGATCGTGGCGGCCTACCAGATGGGTATACGGGACTTTGATGCCGAAAAGGCCTTTGCCGCAGTTCACAAAATGCAGACCGAGACCGGACAACAGGTCGGAGGCGGCTATGCGGGCAACCGGGATCTGGCCACCTACCTCGAACACGCTTATGTGCCCTACAACAAAGGCCGGTTTTCCAATACGCTGGAATACTCCTTTGACGATTATGCGGTTTCCCAACTGGCGGCAGCGCTTGGTAAAAAGAAAGAATATGAGACCTTTATCGATCGGGCCTATTGGTGGAAAAACGCCATTGACCCCGAGATGGGTTTCGCCCGCCTGCGCCATTCCGACGGATCGTGGTATCCGGATTTTGATCCCATCAAATCGGGAGGCAACCACCAGTATGTGGAAGGCAATGCCTGGCAACTGACGTTTTTTGTACCCCAGGATGTTCCCGCCCTGGCCGGCATAATAGGAGAAGACCAATTGGCCGAGCGATTAGACAATGGGTTCCAGGTAAGCAGCAACTGGCGGTATAATGCCCCAAACGAGCTGTATTGGGATTTTCCCGTCATCCAAGGGAATCAGCAATCTATGCACTTTGCCTATTTGTTCAACTGGGTCAAAAGGCCCTGGCTCACCCAAAAGTGGAGTCGCGATATCACAGATCGCTTTTATGGTTATGGCGTGTCGAACGCCTATTTGGGCGACGAGGATCAGGGCCAAATGAGCGCCTGGTTCATTATGTCATCTCTCGGGCTTTTTCAGACCGATGGCGGGACAAGGTCCGAACCGATCTATGAGATCGGGAGTCCGATGTTCGAAAAAGTTATTATCGATCTGGGCGAACAGTACGGTAGAGGGGCACAGTTCACCATTGCGGCCCGGAACACATCTCGAAAAAACAAATACGTACAAAGTGCGATCCTGAACGGAAAGAAGCTGGATAATTTTTGGTTCCCGGCCAAAGAACTACTCAAAGGGGGCAGTCTGTTGCTGGAAATGGGACCGGAACCCAATAGAGTCTGGGGAATACGACAATTGCCCAAGTCGCCAAAGGGAATGGATTAGAGCGTGTAAGGTTGAAAAAGGAGGAAGAGGTCCCAGTCCACAAACTAGGAGATAGAGTGGTTATCCCGTCCATGTCAGATCATAAAAAGTTAAGCGAAATGAAAAAATACGTAATACTGGTGTTATCGCTTCTTTTGTGTGCCTGTGCTGAGGACAAGGCGAACAGGGAACTGGCCGGAAAGATCCTGGCCGATGACACTTTCCAACAAGTGAAAGAAAAGGCCCTTGAAGTGGTCAAGACCGGATTCAATGCCGGCGATGGCTATGGCGAAGTATGGATCCGCGACTACAATACCTTTATCGAACTTTCCGCTGAGGTCTTCGATGCGCAGACCCTAAAGGAGAACCTATTGGTCTTTTTCAGGCTACAGGGCAATGACGGCAATATCATCGACGGGTTCATCCCCAAGGGAAAGGTGGTGGAAACGAAAGGGGGATACCAATATATCTGTTCCGAGCTCGAACCCGATTATTGCGGGCACAAAAATACCGTGGAAACCGATCATGAGAGCTCATTGGTACAGGCCGTGTACAAATATGTAAAAAAAACGGGAGACGCTGACCTGCTGCAGGAAAAGGTGGGGGATCTTACCGTAGCCCTGCGCCTGGAACTGGCCATGGAGTTTTTAATGGCCAACCGATGGAGCGATAAATTCGGCCTGATATACGGGGCTACCACGGCCGATTGGGGGGATGTACAGCATTCGCACCCCTGGGGCGTTTTTATTACCGAAGATACCCATTATTGTGTCGATATCTATGACAATGCCATGATGCTTATCGCCCTGGATAACCTGATGGAACTCGTTCCGGAAACCCGCGAAAGATGGGAGCCTGTAAGAAAAGGCATCGCTAAAAGGGCCATGGAAGTTCTATGGGACGAAGAAAACCAAAAATTCATTCCCCATGTGTACCTGCAACAGTCTCCCTATCCCGCTGATTTTAACGAAAACGAAATTTATTATCACGGAGGGACCGCAGTAGCCATCGAGGCCGGCCTGTTGAACAGAGACCAGATCAAAGTATCCCTCGATAAAATGATCGCAAACGTTAAGGCTTCAGGGGCGGGGTCCATAGGACTTACCCTGTACCCTCCCTACCCCGATTGGGCCTTTGAGAACAAGGGCATGTACCCCTATGGATATCAAAACGGGGGCGACTGGACCTGGTTCGGAGGGCGTATGATCCAGCAATTGGCCAAAAATGGTTTTATGGAAGAGGCTTACACCCAATTATTGCCCATGACCCGACGGGTAATAGACAACAACGGCTTTTTCGAATGGTATACTGTAGACAATAAACCAGAGGGGTCCGGGACTTTTAGGGGCTCAGCGGGAGTACTATACAAGGCCATCGAAATGTTGGAGGAATGGGCAAAGACTATTGAGTAAGCAATAGTTGGTATTGGATAGACCTCAGGGAA
>JAGQXH010000403.1 GCA_020436695.1 Lewinella sp.
GGAAAATCAGGTTAATATGGGACGTACAGAGCGTCCTCCGGTGTCTACTGCTTACTGGGATGGTGACCATCTCGTCCTGACCACTTCTTATCCGTTCCGGGATTACGGCAGTGGTCAATGGAAAAAGCAGCAGGTCAAACAGACGCTGTGGGTGGTACCCGCGACCGGCACGCCCTGGGAGCCGACGCTGGTCGTGGAAACCAGCCGGGAGGATATTACCGGGGGATCGCCGATGATCACGCGGACGGTTTATACCCGCGGATATCGGTGAGCAGAAAATACATATGGAATCCAGACTGAAAAAGTGTTAAGGGATTCAAAGACTATAAAGAGCCACCGTTTCCGCTTTACCCCGCAGCTCCACCTGCCCGATCGATACCGGAGATAAATGACCTTCCGGGAAACGATCCAACAGATCCCCGGAGATGAGTAGCGTAGTGCCGAATTCATTGCATCTACTCTGAATACGGGCCGTGGTGTTGAGCACATCCCCGGAATAGGCGATATCTCTTTTGATCACACCGACCTCGCCGACAATGGCGGTGCCGACGTGAATACCGGCTTTAAATTCTGGAATGGCGCCAAATTGCTTCTGGTACTCCGGTGCGGCTTCCTGTAACAGCTTCTGGATCTCCTGAAAACAGCGAATACAGTTATCGTCCTCAATGCCCTGCTTCACCTTCCAGGTGAGCACGATCTCGTCTCCCACATACTGGTAAACTTCTGCTTTCGTATCCAGTAAAACCGAAGTTACATCTTTGAAAACCTGCTGAATAAAATTGAAATACCTGCTTTCTCCCAGCTTTTCAGCGATGGTAGTGGAGCCTTTCAGGTCGAGGAACATAAAGATCCGCTCCTCGCTTTTGGCCTGAAAATATTTTCCCAATAGAAATTTTTTCAATATACCCGGACCGTATTTATCACTGATGAACAGTACGATCAGGGTGCCGGTCAGGACCAGGAGCCAGAATGGAAAATACCGGACAAATTCCAGGCTGAAGAAATAATCGGCCAGTCCTTCTACATAAGCGGCAAAAAAAGATCCCGTCCCATCCCAGATGGAACTGATCACAAAATAGTTTTGCAGACAGGTCAGTAGAAAGAATAGCACAATGTAGACTGCTACGCCCGCCAGCAGGCCAAAAGCATAAGAACGACTCCGGATCCAGCGCCGGACGAAAAAGACAATGAACACGCCTCCGATCAACCCATTCACTACGAAAGCCAGGGTGTTGATGAGAAAATAGGTCATAAAACCACCGGTTTCGCTCCACCGGTAATCATAACCGTACTCTTTTAGTACGGCTATTTCATAGCCAAGCTGTAGCGTGGATATAATGGTCCACGACAAGGTGATCCAAAGTACGGTTTTGAGTTTTCCCTGTAGGGCTTTCGATAATCTCATAGCGGTTCAGGCGTATGTCTAAAAATAGGAGAAATTACCGAAAGGAAAATTTAAACATGTTCTAAAACTCATTCTTTGATCGCCACTACCCGGATCCGCTTGTAATCCGCAAACCAGTGTTCATCGTGGAAAAGTTGGGGGCGCAACGCCTCCTGCACCTGCGCTGCAATATCCTGCTGCTCCGTTTCGGGAATACCGTCAAAGAATGCTTTACCGAACATACCGATCCAGTCCTGAATACCTTTTTGTTGATCCGCCAACTGGGTCGGACGGTCGTAATGCTGGGCAAAAGTAACGCGAAAACCGACCCGCTCCAGCGCAGAGGCATATTCGCCGATGGAGGGGAAATACCAGTGGACCAGATCTGCCGCATCCTGATGCCCTCTCTGACGGAGTTCGTGCCTGATCTGCTGGATAATGGTCGCAACGTTGCCTTTCCCGCCAAACTCTACTACCATTCTGCCGCCGGGTACCAAATGATCGTACATCGATTGGATAGCGCCCCGGTAATCTTTCACCCAGTGCAGGGTAGCGTTGGAGAATATGGCATCAAAAGGGGCTTCCAGTTGAAAATGAGCGGCATCGCCGATGATGAAGTTGATGGAAGGGAAAACCGCTTTGGCTTTACTGATCATTGCAGGCGATTGATCCAGCCCGATCACTTCCCGGCATGCTTTGCCGATCTCATAGGTGAGTTCACCGGTGCCGCAACCCAGGTCCAGTATGTGTTCTTCTTTTTGCGGGTTTAGCAATTTAATCAGAGATTCCCCGAAGTTGAAAACAAAAGCATGCTTGTCTTGATAAAGATCTGCATTCCAGTTCATAGCGTATTGATTTATCTTTTGGCGTAAATGACAATGGAAGCCTTACCCAACAAGTGGGCATTGATCATATAACCCACCAGGGCCGGAGTAGCATCCCGATCAAGCTCGAGTTTGTCGGTATCCAGCGCATAAACGGTGATCAGATACTCGTGAAAACCATGTCCTTCCGGTGGGCAGGGACCACCGTAGCCATAGCTGCCGAAATCAGTCCGGCTTTGAATGGCGTACTCCGGCATAAGGCCCGACGTGATATTTCCGGCATTCGCGGGTATTTCCAAGGTGCCGGCCGGAAGATCAAAAACCACCCAATGCCACCATCCGCTGCCGGTTGGAGCATCCTTGTCGTACATGGTGACCGCAAAACTCCTGGTGTCCTCCGGCACATTAGCCCATTGCAACTGTGGAGAGGCATTTTCTCCAGTGCAACCGAAGCCATTGAAAAACTGGGCGGATCCTGCTTGTCCTCCGACATCTTCGCTGGTCAGCGTGAAGGTCTTTTGACTGAATAGCGGAGTAATACCGATAAATAGCAGTGCCGTGATAATGATAACTTTCATCTTATCCTTTTTTGATTGAATAAGAACAAAGTTAGCGGCATAGGCTCCGCTCGGAATACGGCAAAACGGTTAAAGATTGTGGCAAATGGATCAATCCTTCAGTACCTGACTGGGTAATTCCCCGAATTCTTTTTTGAAAGCCTGCGAAAAACTTGAAAAATTCTCGAAACCCGCTTCGCTGAAAACATCGCTGGGGTATTTCCCCAGTTGCAGCATATGTTGTCTGGCTTTTAGCAGGCGTTGTTTCAAAAACCATTTCGACGGTGAAACGCCGAAGATCTCCTTGAATTTTCGGTTAAAGGTAGATACGCTCATCTGGCTCAAAAAAGCCAGTTCTTCGATGTTCAGTTTTTGATCTACATGCTGTTCCGCCACCCTTCTGATCCGTTGTTCCGGACGGGAATGCAGGTTGCTGAGCAAAAAAGCTGCAACCACCTCACCATGTCTGATGATCAAATAACGGAGCAGTTCCTGTAGCTTGATCAGGATGATGTCATTGACCAGTTTTACGCCTGATCTTCGCAGGTAAAGGATGGATTGCAGGAAATTAGTCACGTAAGCATCTCTGGGCAGTACCAAAAAATCCTGATCGGGTACCTGGCTGCTCGAATCGTTTACATTTATGAAATCCAGGTCGATGAATGATTCGGCTTGGAAAAAGAAAAGCAGAGCCCGGTAGGTTTCATCCCGGCCCATTCGCTCGGTCATCAGGCAATGGCTTGGTTTAAGGAGTAAGAACTCATCGGGAGAGACATTGGTAAAATCCCGGAGATGCTGGATCTTTTTGTTACCCGACAATATGAAACTGAATAAAAAGGTGGATAATGCCACTTTACCTCTTTCCATTTTCCCAGGGCTCTCATAATAGCTGATCATGGCTTTTATGCCTTGAGTGCCATCGGGCAGGGTTATTAACTGTTCCGGTATACTGATCATGTTCTTTAATTGCTGGAACAAAGTTCTGCTTCTGCGGTAAATATTCCAAGATTATCGGCAATTGATGATCTGAACGGATGCTTTTGCACGGACTGGGCCCTCAAAACAGGGTGACAACCTGAGCTGGCTGTTATCCTTATGGTATAATCCGGGAGGATGGCCTGGCAGAATTTATCTTTGTCCACATGGCTTCAACGCGACTGATGTTTTCCAGTGTGTAATTATCGAGCAGCCAGTGCTAAATCCTATTGAACGGTGGGTTTGCGAAATAGGAGTCAAATTATTTTTCGATAAGCATTTTGAGGATATAACTGGCTATGCGTAGCTTTGGTACGGATAGCCCGATGTTCACAACAATCAAAAAAGACAAAAATCAACAATGAATATTTTTCAGGGAAATCAAAAATTAGAAGAAGTAATATTTACAGGGTTAGATTATGCTTTATTTTCACGGCATGATTTAGATGATGCTTTCACCCCTTTTATGATGTTGCATAAAGACGGGAAATCAAAATTGGTAAGAGTTGTAGCAGACGGAAATCCAATGGATTCGTTTGAAAATATGTTGAAAAAGGATAACGAGCAATATGACCAAATTGTGATGTGTTTAGAAGGTAGAGTACCACACAACGGAGAAAAACAAGATGCAATATTTGTAAAAGGATTCGATACAAGTCAAGAAAATGGATTAATGTTTATGCAGAGATTTAGAGGTAAAGAATCGGGACAATCATTTCAAAAATTGGGGAATGTAACCTTAATCGGTAATAAGGAAGTTTTGCCCGTACCTTTGGTTAATAAAGATTCAAGCAAAACAATAGAAGAGCCATATTTGTCAGGAATGACTTTGAAGGAAGAGTCAGGAGAAATAAGTAGAAAAATATTTGCAGGACATCAGAACTCATCATATCTGGCTAATCAATTATTCAATGCAGTTTTAAATATCCTCAATAAGAACGAGCCAAATTTTTCTGGAAAATTGAGTTTTAATTTTGTTCCTAACACTATAAAATTGGGACCATTTACGGAGTTTATCTTTAATCAACTTGTAAGTGATTTAAAAAACAATCCTACTGTTAAAAATTGGGAAAGTACTCATGGAAAGAGTTTGAAAATTGAATTGGAGTACAATGAAAATGAGGTTGTTCAGGAAAAAAAAGTAGAACCAAAAAAGAACGAAAAATCAACGTCTGATAAACCAAATTATTCTTCTTTAACGAATAACGAACTCAATAAGGAATACTATCGAATAATTTCTATACCAAATGGAAGGACAAATATCTCTGCTCTGACAGCGATGACTGAATTAATGGCTGAATATGAAAAAAGAGGGATAGAAATGCCAAATAGCAAGAAAAAACAAAACCGCAGAAAAGATGATAAGCCTTGGTGGAAATTTTGGTAAAATGAAAAAGAAGACTGTTGTGAACATAAAAGACTGAATTGCCTGGTGCAACCGGCAATTGCAGCCTGTGTTGAACGAAGCGGGGTTGGTCAGGAGTTATGGATTTTGGAATGTACAGAAAGTTGGGTCAACCAAGCTTAGGAGTGATAGGAAGTAGTGATTCCGGTATTGAGGCCTCAAAAGCATGAGCAAATTAGGTTGGTCTTTGCGAAAAAGTCGATTCAAGTCATTAAGTTTCACGTAAAAATCAGTGGTGTAGCCATGGCAATAGCCGGGCAAAACGGGTTGCCATAAAAAACTAGACTATTTTGAGATGTTGCTTGTTCTGAGCCGGCGGATCTTTATTCGGCGGCCGGATACCGATCATAACCATTTGGCCTTTTAGACAGCAAGGACATTGGTCAACTCGGTGTTGAAAGAGCCGTTTTTTAGCCAGTTCCCTGCGCTGTGCTCGTTTTAGGAGTTGCTGCTGTTTAGTGCCGAGGGCTTTTCGGGCCAGGGCGATATCGCGAGCTTTACAGGTATTGGCCAGGAATCCGTACTGGCGGATTTTTCGAAAGCGTGGAGGAAGTACATGCAGACAGAATCGTTTCAAGAAAGTCCGACCGGAGAGGGCCATGATCTTCTTTTTGGCCTGATCTTGATAATCCTTGTACTCAAAGTGGATCTGCTCCTGGTCGATAGCTCTTAAGCGATGATTGGTGATGGCCACGCGATGGGAGTATCGAGCTAAGTACCGGACCACATGCTGTACCCCGGCAAAAGGCTTCTTAGTGAAAACGACCCACTGTTTTTGATACAGCTTCTCTTTCCACTGATAATACCCGGTTTTGGAGCTTGGGAAGTTTGGTGGCAGTGCCATTAGGCCCAGTTCCAAAGCCTGGCGCATCTGTTTGAGGAAAAAAGCTTTGAAGACTTTTTTGAGCGCCTGGACCGGATAGAGGAAACGATCATTGCCGCGTTTTGGGAACTGCCACTGTCCCTTTGCAGTCAGCCCGCCATTGGGCACGATGCAGTGCACATGAGGATGGAGTACCAGGGTTTGTCCCCAAGTATGCAGCACCATGGTGGCCGATATGTGCGCCGAGTTCGGCCGTACGGCAAGCCTGAATGGCTCGCAAGGTACGACCTTTTCTCATTTAGGTAAAAATAGGCACCTACTCCAAGCCGTACGGCAAGCCTGAATGGCTCGCAAGGTACGACTCTGGTGAACGGTCAGGTCGTGAGTTGGGATCTGTGGTAGGAACTGCTCAATGGTCTGAGCTACTTCCAAAGGGGGCCTCATTTTCCTTGCAGCAAGGTATCCAGCAAGGATATGGGTGGCGGTTCGACTACATGAGCGTACTTGAGATAGTGTAAAGTAGTGGTGATATGCTCATGGCCCAGGAGTCGCTGGAGTTGAGGCAGGGTCCCTCCGAAATTGAGGTAATGCACAGCGAAGGTATGGCGTAAAGTATGGGGATGAATGCGCTTTTTGATACCACTGCGCCGGACAGCTTCGCGCACAATATGGCGCACCCCGCTTTGGGTGAGCGGATTACCCGGTTCCGTAATGCTCTCGATGATGGTATCGGTGGGAACACCACCACGAGCCTTGCAATATTGGACCAGGGTTTGGCGTAGCTGATCTCCATAGGGCACCGTTCTGGTTTTACGGCCTTTGCTGTTGTGGATAGTGATGATACGCAGTTGCTTATCAAAATCACTGACTCTTAGTCGGATGAGCTCGCGTACGCGCAGTCCGCCCTCATAAATGAGTTGAAGCACCAGCTGTTGTCGCATATCCCGGCAGGCACCGAATAGTCGCTGTACTTCCTGAGTGGAAAGCACCTCGGTAAAATACCTTTGGTGGCGATGATTAGGGATCTTAACTACCAGATCTAATCGTCCAACTACCACGCGGCAGTAATACTTGAGGCCACATACCCGCAAATTAACCGAAGAAGAGCTGAGTCCGTGATGGTCACGAGCATGAACCAGATAGGCTTTGAGTTCATCAACCGTGCAATCTTCAGGGCGTTTATCCAGGAAAAACATCAGTTCCCGTACGCCGCGTAAGTAGTTCTGACGGGTGGCCCAGGCGTTGTTGAGTAGGGCCATAGCCTGCCCCGTACCGCTAGGTCGGGGTGGTTGTCCATGCGTTCTAAGGCATCATCAAATCGGCTTATACCGGTGGGCTTCCAGGTCTTTTTTTAGTAGTCATACAAACTGATTTTGGTGAGATAAATGATCAGAATGTAGTAATTTGATGTCGCTTGGGCAAGGTCGGAGGGATTAGTTGCTCCGATAGGAGCTTTGTTCAACACAGCATATAGCTTATGGCGGGTGAACGGCTGACAGCAAGGTTTTCGCTCCACAGCCAGCTTTGGTTTCGGTGGACAGGAAAGTGCTTCGAAACCGCCACAAGCCATATGCAAAACGTAAGCTTCACCTGCCGACAAGCGCTGATCGTTCGATACACTCATGAATGATACCCCTTCTGCCAGAACCGCGTAACAAAGAGCTTAAATGCCTTGGAAACGGCCATAGATCCATCGCAAGCTGCCGGCATATCCTAAGGTTGGGAAGTTTGTCGTTCTCACGTATTGGCTATACATTGGAATCTGTACCGTAAACCGGAAGAATGAAGAAAAGAATATCGTTGGTCGTCCTGCTCTCATGCGCGGGTATGGAAATTG
>JAGQXH010000404.1 GCA_020436695.1 Lewinella sp.
GAAGTTCTCACCTTCAGTGGTAAAGCGACGGCCTGCCGACCTGCTCTCTTTATTGCTTTGCCCATTGTTATTCATGCTACCGGCCTGTGATCAAACGGAATCATCCGAACCTCATGCACGTGAACTCCCGGCAGCTAACGAAGCCGTTGCCAATTATGCAAGATCCTTCGAGGGCCGGGGGGATCTCACCGATGATTCCCAGCCCATTTCTCCCGATCAGGTACTGAGCACCTTTAGTTTCCCGGAAGATCTGGAACTCGATCTACTCGCTGCCGAACCTCTGGTAGAGCAGCCGGTGGAGATTAATTTTGATCACCGGGGCCGATTGTGGGTTGTACAATATGGCCAGTATCCCTATCCGGCCGGGCTGAAGATCACCGGGTATGACTATCACCTGCGCGCCCAATTTGACAAAGTTCCACTGCCGCCGCCCGAAGGTGCTGTAGGGGATGATAAGATCACCTTGCTGGAGGATACGGATGGGGACGGTGTTTACGATAAAACCACCGATGCGATCACGGGCCTAAATATTGCCACGGCGGTCACCTGGGGCCGGGGAAAAATATGGGTACTCAATCCACCTTATCTGCTGGCCTATCCCGATCCGGACGGAGATGGGTTCCCGGATGGTGATCCTGAGGTAAAACTTCGTGGTTTCGGTTTGGAAGATACCCATGCCGTTGCCAACAGCCTGCGCTGGGGCCCGGACGGCTGGCTATATGGTGCTCAGGGAAGTACAACAACCGCGAATATCAGTTCTTCGGTCACCAAAAATGTAAAATTCAGCGGTCAGGGCATCTGGCGCTACCATCCGGAGACGGAAATCTTTGAGTTATTTGCCGAAGGCGGGGGCAATACCTTTCACCTGGAGATCGATGATAAAGGCCGTATTTACTCGGGCCATAACGGAGGAGAAGCCAGAGGCCAGTACTATAAACAGGGGGCTTACTATCCCAAAAACTGGGGGAAGCATGGGCCGCTGACTAATCCGTACAGTTTTGGATACCTGGATCATATGGGGCTTGAAGGCGAGCGCCTTCGCTTCACCCACGCATTCCTACGCTATGGGGGTAGTAGCTTGCCGGAGCGATATGATGATGCATTGATTGCTATTAACCCACTGCATAACTTCATACAGGTCAGCCATTTCACACCGATGGGCTCCACTTTTAAGACCGTAGATCAGGAAAGATTGCTGACTTCAACTGATCACTGGTTCCGACCGGTGGACATTAAGGCCGGCCCGGACGGCGGCGTTTATCTGGCGGATTGGTATGACAGCCGTTTAACGCATGTAGATCCCCGTGATACCTGGCATCGGGCCAGCGGACGCGTTTATCGTCTCATAAAAAAAGGCGCTGAGCCGGAAAAGACTCCGGATTTCAGCCGGCTGAGCAATGAGGAACTAATTGCGATGCTGCATCATTCAAATCGTTGGATGCGCCAACAGGCTTTACGCCAGTTTGGGGATCGTCGGGATACTTCCGTGTTTGCGCCATTGAGATCACTGCTGGGTGAAGAACGTGGACAGATCGCCCTGGAAGCACTCTGGGCACTCCATCTGAGTGGTGGCTTTGCTGAAAAGACGGCAATAAAGGCACTGTCGCATGTTGATCCGTTCGTGCGGATGTGGGCAGTACGATTACTGGGAGATCAAAAGCAGGTAACTGTAGAACTGAGCAGCGTACTGATTGCCTTGGCACAACGGGAGAGCCATCCTGAAGTACGTAGCCAGCTGGCCTGTTCAGCCAAACGATTAACTGATGAACAGGCTATGCCAATCATTCGTGCATTGATCGAAACGGAAGATCAACCCGAAGACCCCAATAATCCATTGCTTATCTGGTGGGCTTTGGAAAGCAAAGCAGAAACCAGCCGGAAAGCGATCATTCAACTTTTTAGTACACCGGAGATCTGGGATAAACCTATTGTTCGGGAGGTTTTGCTCAGTAGGCTGATGCAACGCTATATTATGGCCGGCGGTCCCGAAAATAGGCGAACCGCAACGGAATTATTAAAAAAGGCCCCTAGTGCTGAGGCTGCCCGCCCCTTGCTTAACGGCCTGACGGAAGGATTGCGTGGACAGTCTCTGGCCGATCTGCCACCTGAATTGACTGCTATCGTGACGCAGTATCGCTCTCAACTTGGTGAAAATATTTTAAGCCTTACTCTCCGGCGTGGAGATGAGCAGGCACTTGAGCAGGTGGTCTTGCGCATGAAAGATCCGCAAATTGCCCTGAATGAGCAGCTTGAATATGTGAAGATAGCCGGTGAGGTTGACCTTCCCGGTTTGATCCCCATCTTATTAGATCTTGTGCAGAATAACAGCACTTCACCGGCGCTGCGTCAGGCGGCATTGCAGTCTTTAAGTCGTTACGTTGATCAGAGCATCGAGCAGGTAGCAGACTGGTATCCAGATCGACTACGGGCCGACAGAGACGTAAGAAATGCCGCTCAGGATCTGTTGATCAGCCGGCCCGAATGGGCGGAGCTACTGTTGCAGAAGATACAGCAAAGCCGGCAGATCGCTGCCGAAGATCTACCTCGGGAAAAGGTGCAGCAATTGTTGCTATTTGAGGATGAAGCAATTCGTCAGGCGGTTCGGCAGATCTGGCCGGACATACTTCCACTCAGTCCGGAGGAAAAAAATTCCGCCATCATCCATTTCCGGGACATCATAAAAAATGGCCCATCCGGTCAGCCGGAAGTGGGAAAGGCCCTTTTCGCCCGCTCCTGCGCCTCCTGTCATCAATTATTTGGACAGGGAGGACATATCGGCCCGGACCTGACCGGATACGAACGAAAGAATCTGGATTATTTACTCTTACATATAGTTGATCCAAATGCCGATATTCGGGAAGGCTTTGTCAATTATTCACTGGTTACCAGGGACGGACGACATCTGAGTGGCGTGCTTGAGGACAATTCGGGTAACCGGGTCCGTCTTCGCACATTGTCCGGAACGACTCATGTTTTTTCAGATGATCAGATCAGTAGTTTGCAGGCTGTACCTGTATCACTCATGCCGGAGCGCTTGTTGGATTCTTTAACCGAACAACAGGTACGGGATTTATTTTCGTACTTGATGGGAGGGTAGGAATGGAACCAACTGCTTTACTGTTCTATTTAAATAGATTCTGTTGGATATGTTTGAATCCATAAGATATGAACTTAGTATGATGAGCTGGAAGAATTATGCCGCACTTTTCGGCATCTTTCTCCTATGTCTGATACTTTGGATCTATCTTCCGTCAAGAAAATCAAACTATCGGCAACGGAGAGAGAAGCTGGAAGTTCAATACAGAGAGGAAATTCCAGGAAGCCTCCTAAATATCCGGAAACTATATCGTCCGGCCGGGCAAGATGGACAAATACGTTTTACCGGTCATGAACTCCACTTTCAATACGAAGTGGACGGGCATATCTGGCAAAACCAGGAATTTATACCCAAAAATCCGGATCGCGAAATTAACGGTATACTCCGGCAATTGAATGATGGGAATACTAGCATATGGGTGAAATATCACACAGCGCAGCCGCAGCAGAGTATTGTAAAACTAGTGGAGTAATAAAGCATTCCAGGCAAACTAAATTATTCAAGATATGTTATCTTTGTAGAATTAATCTAAATAAGTGACGGAACAAAAATAAATGAACCAATTTTAGGTTTTTAATATTTCGCTAAGCCATTGACTAAGAGGAAATGGTGTGCGAAATTTTCAAAACCTCTAGAAAAAATTGGTTCATTTATTCCCGTCAAACTACTAAAGATACGTCGAACCGCAATTGAACTTTCAAACTATGAGTGATACCGTAACTAAGAGTCCCGTACTGCTATATACCGAACAAACACCTAATCCGGAATCGTTGAAATTTGTAACCAACCGGATGTTGTTTAAAGGCACGGCCGATTTTCGGGAAGAAGAACTGGCCAGAGAATGGTCTCAACTCGCCTCCGATCTGTTTGATCTGCCGTATGTGAATGGCGTGTACATCTGCAATAATTTTGTCACAGTGAGCAAGGAAATGAATTATGATTGGGCGGATATCATGCTGCCTCTGAAACAATTCATCAAAGCCTACATCGAAAATGGTGGTGAGATCCTGAAAGAAGGGTTTGAAGAGGCAATGGCCGAAATCGAAGCCGAGCGCGGAGCCGGTTACGAATATTCAGGTGATGAAGTAGAGATCGTGCAAAAGATCAAGGACCTGATCGATACCTATGTACGTCCTGCGGTAGAAATGGATGGCGGAAATATAGCTTTCAAATCCTACAATGAAGGAATAGTAACAGTTATCTTACAGGGCTCTTGTAGTGGATGCCCGTCCTCTACGGTGACGCTGAAAGCCGGAATTGAAGGGATGTTGAAGCGGATGATCCCGCAGGTGAAAGAAGTGGTCTCTGAAATGGGATGATATTGATGTTATGATGCTGTGATCCTGTAATGTTGTGATAACGTTGGCTTTTAGGTGGCGAGAGTGTATTGTACTCGTGATTAGGAGAATACTGAGCTTTTTTAGGATAGGTTGTTTTTGTATGGTTTTATCATTTAGTCAAGCATCACAGGATCATATCATCAATCTAGTCAAATTTGAACAGATCAAATACTTCCAGGCCCATGCGGTAAAAATTGCGGATCTTATCCGGTGGGAACAACACATCTTTGCGATAGAAGATCATATAGTAGTTTAATCCTTCCAGATACCAGCCCTTTTCCCTGCTGAAGAATTTAAAGAAACCCTCTTTCAGGCTGGCACGCAGATAATATTCATCAGAACTTTTAAGGTAGTATTGATTGGAAAAATCAGGATATTCTTCAAAATCTATATCTTCAAAGCCGATCAATGCGCCGACTTTATGAATGAATAATTCAGGGCGCATCCTGAAATCGGGTAGCCCCAGTTTCCGGGAATCCATGAAGAAAACCGTTTGACGGAATCGGCGGCTCGAATTGCCGGTACTGATTACATATTTATAGTCAAATATGCGAAGGTCAGATTCGAGGAGGTCATCCCGGCCGCGCATGATATTGGTGATCTCTTTTCCGATCCCCTTGTTAAACAGCCTGAAGTCTTCCAGCAGCGCTTTGAGGCCCCATTCGTCTTCCGGAAAGAAATCCAGTCCTAGTTTATAGGCGACGTCGGCCAGTTGCTGCGTACGGTTGGACAGCATAATTCCGTTTTGCCGGTAAAATACGGAATTAAGGGCACAAAATTTACCAGAGCAACATTCTTAAGCCACCGCTCTTTGCTGAAAGAAAAAGCTCGCATCCTGAACGGTCTCTATTGACTCGGCTTCTTCGGGAGTAAGATAGATGTTGAGGCGATTTTCCAGTTCAATAATGAGCAGCATCTTATCAAGCGGATCAAGTCGCAGATCGTCGATCAGATTGGAATAAGGGTAGATGCGGGCCGTGGGAATATTCAGGGACCAGCTGATCATATCGATGATCGCGTCCTGGGTCGTCTTGGTGCGGGTGTCTAGTACCATAAGATTATTCATTTTGTAGATTGTTTCAGGCAATTGTTTTCTTGGTTTTTTCAATAACGTTTGAGGCTGGGGAGAAGTTGCTTGTTAAAATAAAATTTAGTGAATTTTCGCTGGACGTTCTTATTCCTTCGATAGAATGACAATTTTTCGGTTGAGGAGTAGTCCATTAGTTTGTAACTGAAGGCAATATACCCCGGGGGGAAGGTCGTCAGGGAGGTCGATTTCAGACGCGGTATTCGCTTTACCCCAGTAGACGAAAAGCCCGTTGGAGCCTGTCAGCCTAAAGCTTCCGGAAAAATCGGAAAGACCGGTGAAATGGAGCTTTTCCCCACTTCGGACCGGATTAGGATACAGCGAGAATACACGTTCTAAGAGATCATTATCCAGTGCAGAAGGTTGGGCCGATGCCAAATAAACTACAAATCCGTCATGATCGCTGGCGCGTTGTACCAATTGCTCATTGGGCGCATAGGCATCCGGAAAATCCGAATTACCGCGCGCATAGGCCATGCCTTTTACTTCAAGATCAATCATCTCATTTACAAGTGCGTGGTCGATTACCTGGGCATTTCCCTGATAGACGTAGGAATATTGCTCCGGTGCATTTAATTCACGCACCAGGTTTCTGAGTGGTGGGTCTACGATCATCTGAACGGGATATTGTGCTCCCAGGCTGCTCTGACCACTGATCTGATTGACCACATCTACATAGCCGTCGGAAAATGGATAGGCGTTATAATCACCGACGACGATCAGATTAGTGCTTTGCAGATCCTGTACCATTCTGGCGACGGCAAGTGACTGGGCATACCGTTTCTCCCGAACAAAACTTGCGTTGTTGCCCTCGATGCCTAGTAGCGAGCGCAAATGAAGATTCAGTACGGCCATTTCCGGTTCCGAGTCGATGGCAAGCTTCGCACGGAATAATAATGGCGGACGGTCAAAAACAATGCCTCCACCCGGAAGTGTTTCCAGTTTTCCCAACTGGGTGATCACTATATTCTGAAAGACCTCCTTTTTGGCCAGGAAAGCTACGTTAATGTCATCATTGCCGGTCAGTAGAAAGGGGGAATAATCTGCTCCACCTGACTGTTGACGGATAAAAAAGACGAGGTTCGACAGGATGGCAGCACTTCCCACCTCCTGCAGTGCGATCAGGTCCGGATTATGCAACATTTCTACAATATAGCGGGCAATTTTTTTGCTCTTGCGATCCAGGTTATCGTCGGTACTTTCCAGGCGGCGGACATTCAGTGAAGCCACTGTGATCTCATTTTCATCCGGAAGCCGCACAGCACGTGGTTCCGGCCCGGTCTCCAGTTCATAATTTTCCGGATAAAGGACATAGCGATCATCCTGCTGAACTAGAACCCCGGAGGCACTTACCGGCGTATTGGCAGCAATGAATCGATTGTCTGCCTGCCCCAGTCCATTCGGAAGCATCCAGAATACTTCCGGATTACCATCCCAAACGGGCAGTTCGGGCAGCCCCGGGTATGTAATGCCTGCTTCCCGGAAACTGCGTTCCTGACGGGCTACCACGGGCAGCATGGAATCATAATCGGATGGGCCGGTCGATATGCCTTCAAACCGGATGCGCATACCTTCTACCGCTTCCAGCTCGCGGCCGGTACCGGCTGCGCCACTGGGGAAAGTGGGATGCAAAAGTACAACCGGAGGAAGCGTTTCTCCGCTGCGAATTAGGGTAATACTCACATTGCCTTGTCCAATCTGAGTTTGCCCGTCGGTCTCGTATACCGTACCTTGTACTTGTAGCAAATCTCCTTTTTTTCGGTTTCCAGCCTGCGTGCTGACGATCTTTATACCGTCGGAAGTGGTCGGATCCTGATCGGACTGTGCTTCCGGACTTTGTAAAAAGAAAAATCCGTTGCCTACTGCGGTGACAATACCGGCGGTGGTTTTGACCTGCTTACCCGCATAAGGACTGACAGACGAATTCCCCTGTATCTGCCAGATCTCGAGGTCCTGTGCTATGGCCGGATTAAAATTGAACAGAAGGGTGATATAGAGCAGTAAAAATGATATATTATAAGTTTTATTTAACATACTCGGTATTGATGTGTTAGTTGAGAAACGAATGTACTTATGAATACGCAGACATCGAAGAAATCTATTTTTGACAGAGCCATTGATCCGGTCATCCAGGCAGGTATGATCCTCGGGGTAGTACTGGTTTTCAATATCATAGCGAAATTTTTGGCGGCTACCGGATTAATGAACGTTTCAGAAAGGTTTCCGTGGATGACAGCTGCGGCATTTTTGCTTTTTTTTGCTGTCTTTAACAGTTTATAC
>JAGQXH010000405.1 GCA_020436695.1 Lewinella sp.
GTGAGCAAAATACAGGCTGGGCAGTTCTACCTCTTCGATAGCAAGGTACTGCCAAACGTCCAGCTCGGTCCAGTTACTGATCGGGAAAACGCGGAAATGCTCTCCGAACTGCTTCTTGCCATTGAACAGGTTCCAGAGTTCGGGGCGCTGGTTTTTGGGATCCCACTGGCCAAACTCATCGCGATGACTGAAAAAGCGTTCCTTAGCGCGGGCTTTTTCTTCGTCACGGCGGGCGCCACCCATGGCGGCATCGAACTTACCTTTTTCCAGTGAGTCCAGCAAAACAGCGGTTTGCAGGAAGTTACGGCTGGCGTTGTAGCCTTTTTCTTCCACTACCATACCTTTATCAATAGCTTCCTGTACGGAGCCGACGATCAGTTTTGCACCCAGCTTCTCTACCAAAGCATCGCGATAAGCAATGGTTTCCGGGAAATTATGACCGGTATCAATATGTAGTAGCGGGAAAGGGATCTTGGCCGGATGAAATGCTTTCATCGCCAGATGCGTTACCAGAATGGAGTCTTTCCCACCGGAGAACAGGATCACCGGCCGCTCGAACTGAGCAGCAACCTCCCGCAATACGAAAATGGATTCCGCTTCCAGCTCACGCAAGTGATTTAAATGATAATTCATGAGACAGCTGAATTTTTAAAACGGTTTTGAGTCGCAAAACTACAAACTTATCTGTGTTTTTAAATAATTGTAAATCTTTAGGGTAGAGTCCTCAAGGCTCATAGCATCGGTCCGGATCTCCAGTGCCGGCATCTCCGGCGCTTCGTAGGGAGAATCGATGCCGGTAAAGCCTTTGATCTCTCCTTTACGCGCCTTGGCGTACAATCCCTTAACGTCGCGTTGTTCGCAAACTTCCAGGGGAGCATTGATGTAGATCTCTATGAAATCTTCGGGGCCGATCACCTGGCGGGCAAGGTCACGGATGGCCCGGGTGGGGCTGATAAATGAAGCCAGCGTGATGACGCCGCTATTCAGGTAAAGCTTGGCCACTTCGGCGATCCGGCGAATGTTCTCTTCCCGGTCGGTTACGGAGAAGCCCAGATTATTGCTGATGCCCATGCGAATATTATCGCCGTCCAGCACCTGCACAAAATACCCTTCACTATACAAAAAACGCTCCAGCCGCTGGGCGATCGTACTTTTACCGGATCCTGATAATCCGGTCAGCCAGATGACCTTACTGCGCTGTTTCAGTCTTTGTTCACGTTCTTCCCGGGTAATTAAACGATCGAATATAGGGTGAATGTTTTCCGCCACTTCTCGTACTTTATTTTCAAAAAATGGATGTCAATCCTTTGGTTGGTGGTTTGGAAAGGACAATATTTTTTAGGCGATGCAAAGAAAAACAATTTTGAGCAAATGCGGAGATGCTCGTTCATATAATACAGCGTATACGTTCAATTAGTTGGCCTGTTGCCTTTTAAGAAGTGAAAATAAAAAAAAGAGGCTTCGCGTATGCGAAGCCCCTGCAAATGAAACCCCAGTTAAATAGCTGAACAAAGTCTACGTGCAATAAGAATTGCACCCAGTCTTACTCGTTGGGTGGGGGGTAACCCGGCGAGCAAGTAATAAAAATCATGTGTAAGCGCGCACATCCGGGAGACAGATCCCAGCTTCCAGGGTCAGAGACTGAAGACGGCAAGAACGACTGACTGATAGCAGAAAACGAAATTGATACTTCATCTCCAGACCTGATCCCTGTAGCTGGTAATTCTATTGATTGGAAACTATTCACCTATTATCTATTCTCTCAGGATTGTAAAGCGTTGAGTAGCAGGTTCTGATCCATCATCGTAACGTATTAAATATGTGCCCTGCGGAAGACCTTCCACATTGAGTACATTTTCGGAAACCAATTCTGCCAGTCGTTTTTCGATCAACAACTGACCGGTCGTATTATATACCTGAACCAGGCTTTCGGAAGAAGCATCGGTCTGGGGCAGGTCCAGTCGCAATTGTCGGCTAGTCGGATTCGGATATACCGCAAAATTGCTCACTGACGCTGTTGATTGCCCTACTCCCGGCAGCCCTACCTGATCATTTCCACCGGACAACGCACTGCCACATCCACCTCCTTCGTGGATACGTACATTGCGGAAGTAAGAATTGCCACCGTGCGGATAGCGATCGTTGTCGCAGGCAAAGAACAGGCGATCGGCTTCGCCGGTATAGAATTTACCTACCGGGATACTGTATTTCTTCCAGGTTCCGCCGCCGGGATAATTGTCATAATCCAGACGGCCCCAGGCCTGGGTACCGTAAAACTTAAAGGTCAGAGCATAGGAGATCGAACTGTTATCATCGAAACCGATACCGTGTATCTCGCCCTCTTCCGTGGAATAAAATTCCAGTTCCAGTACCGTTTCGGGTGTAATGTTGTAATCCATCATAATGGCCTTCCAGGCGTTGCGTTCCAGCTTTAATACCTTGCCGTTATTAACCACCTGGAAAGTGCCCTGATCCTGGCTATCCCCATAGGATTGAATGGTGGCCGTAGAAAAATCGATCTCCAGGCAATCACCACCGCCACCACTGCCGTCATCGCCGCCACCGGCCTCTCCCAGGCAAAATTCTCCACCGTCTTCATAGTCGAAATCCCCCCCGGAACTGAGGGTCTTATTGGCCGCATCCTTCAATATGAAAGAGCCCTGGCCATAGTCGCAACAGATACCGTCTCCGTCTTCATCGAGGATGGTGAAGTTGTAGCAACCATCATCCAGGCAGAAAGTATCTCGTACAATGGTTCCCGCTTTTTTCTTGGCGTAAGGACCGCCGCTGTACAACACCTGATCCCGGTTATCCACGATCTCCCAGCTTGTTTCCGGGCCGAAATTATCCAGCGTCAGGGTGAGCACCACTTCATTACCGGCACAGCGGGCATCACCGGTATTGTCATCCGGATTAGTCGGATTATCCGGCGGGTTGTCACCTCCACTGGGAGGAGGGCTGCTGCAGGTTTGCATACAGGTAGCCTGCGATACCCGGCTTCGAATGACACTACCGGGCTGCGGGCCGAAGCCCAGACTGAAGTTGATACCTACACTGGTAATATGGCAGTAAGACATAATGGTACCGCCTTCGGCCGGCTTGCCGGGATTGGAACAACTGCCCTCCGTAAATCCGGCACATCCGTCAATGGCGGTGTTATTACCGTTCCAAACACAGGCATGGGTGTGTTGGGAGCCGAGCAGGTGCCCCAGTTCATGCGCAACCACCATCACGGTGAAAGAGTAAGAGGGAACCGTATTGTACGTGCGATTAATACTGGCAAAGCTCAGTCGTGCCCAGGTATAAGGGTGGCATAGGCCGGAAAGCACAGCGATACCACCACTGGCCTGATAGGAAAGCAATTGACCTATCTCTCCGTTGAACGACTTACGGTAATTCTGGAATTGGCTCAAGAGTGCACCACTACTGGTGCCGCTGTAAGGGCTGGCCGTATCCCAGATAAAGATCTCCGAGATGATCACATTGATGTTCTCATTGGTATATAAAGCGGCTACCTCATTAAAAAGGCCGGTCACGTAGTCGGTCACCTTAGATACACTACCTTTATCGCGGAAGATATCATTATCCACTTCAAAATAGACCCGCACACAATCATTGGCGTCCCGACCGATGGAGGCATAGGAGAGTTCGTCATCCGTATAGCCCGGACCATCATCCGGTGTGCCGCAGTCAAGATCCTGACGAGCAGCCACCGGACGATCGTCGTATAAAATGTAGTTTTCGGTTTTTGGGCTCCGGCCCTGGGAGGGGGGAAGTTTCCCCAGGACCAGATTGCCCAGCTCGCTTGAGCTAAAGAGCCCTCGCACCTCATTTTCAAATATGCTTACGGTTGCTATAGAATTCGGATCGCCCTTGATGATCCCGCGGTAATGCAGACCCGTCTCTACTTCTATCGGAGTGGGTGACTGGCTGGTGCGTACTTTAAAATCTTCGCTGAAAAGATTGACGCGCACCAGTTCCACTTCAAGCGGACTGCGGCCATTCCCGGGCAAGCTCAGGGTTAAAGATTCCGGAGATTTATGGATGAGTTCTTGTAGATTTTCTTCCTCTAATTGCAGTAACTCGTACTCGCGCACTTCGGTAGGCAGATCGGCAATAGCTACATCACTGCGGCCGCCGACGGGTAGGATGGCAAACAATTCGGGTGTTTGGAAGGTCAGACCTTCTGCTTTCTTAGCTGCTATAGTTTGTGCTAAGGGTGTTTGGGATGACTGGCTGGAAAGTAGCGGGATGAAGGCTAACATTCCCAGCACAATGCTTAGAATTTTCATGATCTACTAGACAGTTTTCGGAATGAATGAATAGATACGGGTATTTAGAGCAATACCATCCCCTGCTTTCGGCAGGACACATGGTCCGGGCCAAAGCGCAAAGTGCACACAGTCATAGGTATATCGGCACACAAACATGATACACCTACGTTTGCGCAAGGCTAAAGAACTACACGAAACAGGAAATGGTTACCGACAAACGGTAAAGTGTTTTCGGAAATTTGTAACTATTCAACTGAAGGTATCAACAAAAACTGGAAGCGATGTTCGAAACAATACTACCAGAGGCAGATAGGTTTCATCTGGTGGGGGGTTACTATTTTGGTTTCTTTAAGGATCCTAGGCATTGAGAGTATAACTAAGCGTTGTAAATCTGCTTTTTATCGATGAGATTTTTTAATATGCATTATTAGAAATGCTCATCGTTTGTATTTGCTAGTGTTCGTATGTGTTACTTGTCAATTTAAACGACGCTGATTTTAAGAAATTACCCAAGTTTGAAAAAAAGTCACTTAATTTAGGGAACGTACCCAATATGGCAGGGAAAGGTGATCATATGAAAGGTATAATTCATGAAAAACGTTAGCCCCCCGGCCAAAGCAGCTATATTCCGGTCGTTTTTTTTACTCCGTACAATAAGTTTTTAACTGACTAAGGCCTGAAAGTATGCGGCTGTAGGCCTACATTTGCCAGGTATTTCGTATCTGCTAAACCGTTACAATATGCGCTTCTTTTTACTCCTGTTCGTTCTCATTTTGGGTGGGCAGGCTCCTGCCCAGTCCTACTTTACCCGCACCGCTCACATCCGCCTCAAAACATCCAACCGTTTCATGGACGTTGAGGGCGATAATTTTCAGGTATTTGCCCAGTTAGATGCTGTCACCGGAGAGCTGACGCTCACGGCCCTGCTTAAATCTTTCGAGTTTCAGCTCGGGGCCGCAAATCGTGTGTTAGACAGCCAGGCACTTAACGTCAGTCAGTACCCCAAAGCCACTTTTGAAGGAAAGATCACCAACCTGGATAAGGTCAACTTTGCCCAGCCGGGAAATTATAAGGTGAAAGTGGACGGCATGCTATACGTCTGGGATGAAAAACGACGAACTTCCTCCGATGCGATCCTCTCCGTTCGGCCGGACGGCAGCATTTATGCCAAATCCAGCTTCATCATGATCATCGAAAAACAGAATGTGGATAAGGTCAATCAGTTAATGCGCGAGAAACTACCCGATGTACTGGCTATCGATACCAATTCGCTGGGTATTTCCCGGAATATTTATGTGGATATGGAGATGGCCATGTCTGAAATGTAAACTCATAACCGTATGTATGAAACTACTGAAGTTTTTTCTGAGCCTTGTGCTCATTATATTACTCCTGTTGGTAGGCAGTTGGCTGTACCTCAACTATGCGCCTCAAAAGAGCACTGAAAAGAAAACCGCCGCAGCCAGCCTGACCGCCACCGAACTCTACACTACTTTCGAAACCGATGAAGCTGCAGCCAACCAACGCTATATCGGGCAGATCCTGCAGGTAAAGGGACGCCTTGGGGAAAAACTGATCGATGAGAACCTCGCCCCCGTCCTTGTTTTGCGCGAAGCGAATGCCATGGCCGGTGTGATGTGTACCCTATTTAAAAACCAACAGACTGCATTCGATGCACTGGCAATCGGAGATTCCGTGACGATGAAGGGGAAGTGTAACGGGATGTTGATGGATGTGGTACTGGATGAGGGGGTGATCGAGTGACGGACGACGCGGCCCTTTGGGCACGTCTGACGGCCACGATGCCACAGGCAACGTGGCTGTCGTCAGCCCCGAGTGAAGTCGAGGGGCGGCCGTTATAAGGCCGCCGGTATCACCCGGATCTTAGTCAGCTTCCGTTCCCTCAATACCGTAAGTTCAACCGCCCGTCCGATTGATTGCTCATCCAGTAGCCGGTGGAGGTCGTCAATTCCGTTGACCGGATGACCATTAAAACTTAAAATGAGATCATCTTTACGCAATTCATTGTTGTAAGCCGGCGTGTCCGCTTCGATACTTTGTACCAGTACACCTGCCGTGTTGGGTACACCCAATCTTTTTGCCTGTCGGGGATCGAGCCGCACCAGTTGGCCGGCGATGCCAATAAAGCCACGCTTTACCTTGCCGGTCATGATCAGTTGGCCCACCACGAACTGTACCAGATTAGAAGCCACGGCAAAGCACAATCCCTGCGCAGGCAGGATCACAGCCGTATTGACACCGATGACCTCACTGCGGGAATTGACCAATGGGCCGCCGGAATTGCCCGGGTTCAGAGCCGCATCCGTCTGGATTACATCGTCGATCAAACGGCCGTTCTGAGAGCGCAGGGTACGACCCAGTGCACTTACCACGCCCGCCGTCAGGGAGTATTGGAAGCCATATGGGTTGCCCAGCGCAATAGCCATCTGGCCCACCTGAAGGCGATCAGAATCGGCAAAATCGAGTGTAGCCAGCCGGTCCGCATCAATCTGCACTACGGCAATATCCGTAGCTGGGTCATCTCCTACCAGGGTGGCGGCGTAGCGGCGACCATCCTGCAGATTGATATCGATGCGTTCTGCACCATTCACCACATGACTGTTCGTGACGATCAAGCCATCAGTAGATATTATAAAACCCGAGCCGGTTCCATAGTCTCCTTCCGACCGGCGGCCCCGCCGTGCCGTCGGCTGTGCTTTCTTTACTTCAATATGTACTACCGCATCACTGACCCGACGCGCTACCTGTACCACGGTACGGCTGTAGGCATCCAATAGTTCTCCATCGGAGGGTTGTTCAACGAGCTTCCGGTTATCAAGCGGTTCATTTTCCTGATTAAATCCTAATTGAATGGTCATAGTCTTTTCCTTTTAGAGATAGTCGGTCCTTGCCACTGTGCACAGACATACAGCTATGACTGGTGTACCACTCCTATTCGGAGCCGTATCCATGTCTGTTATAAGAACCTGCTATCTTATGGATTGGGAATAGTAAATAAAACATCGGGAAGGCATTTCGGTTGAATGAGAGCGAGTTTTTCCCTTCCCAGTACCAGGCACCTATTGCCTGTTTCACTGATATTGCAAGCGTTTTTGCTCGTACTCCTGCACCTTTGCCGAATTACCCTGTGCCTGATAGATCCGGATGATGTTATTATAGACCTCCGGATTCCGGGGATCAACGGCCAGCGACCGTTCGTAATATTGGATGGCCAGCGGGTAATTGTTCTGATTGTGATAAACGGCGCCGAGATTGCCCAGTGCCCCACTGTTATCCGGATTGTCGGCGATCACTTTTTCGAAGTACTGCCTGGCACTATCGAAATCTTTCTGCTGAAAAGCGATCACCCCGAGATTGATCAGTGCATTTTCATGGTCCGGTGTTACTGCCAGGGTTTTCAGGTATTGCTCCCGGGCTTTATCCGCCTGCCCCAAGTCGTAGTAAAGCACCCCGAGATTGTACAAGGCATATTCATATTCCGGATAGATCTTCAGACTTTC
>JAGQXH010000406.1 GCA_020436695.1 Lewinella sp.
GTGGTATTTACTCCGGAGGATGGCAACAGTGAAAAATGGCTGACGATCAGTTCCTATCCCGGCGAACACGCGACCATTAAAGGGAGTGTACCTCTGACTCCCCAATGGCAGCCTTACCGGGACGGCATTCTGAAAGCAAAAATTGAATCTCAGATCCCCATTGATATGCTGATCGTTGATGGAAAGATCCGTCACATGGCTCGTTATCCGAATTTCGATAGTACGGCGGTGCGCTTCAACGGTACTTCGGCCGATGCGACTTCACCGGAGCGGGTGAAAAGCTGGAAAGATCCTGCGGGCGGATATCTACACGCCATGCATAAGAGCGACTGGGGCGATTTTCACTATCGCATTAGCGGTAAAGATGAGGAAGGTAATCTCGAGCTGGAAGGCGGATGGCAGAATAACCGCAGGTATGGTCTGAGTCAGGAAAACCGGATGGTGGAAAATATCTTTGAAGAGCTGGATGCACCCGGTGAATGGTACTATGATCGCTCTGAAGCCATGCTATATTATCATCCCTTGCCCAATGAGGCGGTGGATAATGCAAAATTTGAAGTGGCACAGTTAAAACAGCTGGTCGAATTCAGGGGTACGGAGCAACAGCCGGTTAAAAACATCACCATTAAAGACATCGAGTTCACACAGACCGCACGGACCTTCATGGAGGAATACGAACCCTTACTTCGTTCTGACTGGACGGTATACCGTGGCGCTGCCATCTTTTTCGATGGGACGGAAAACTGTTTCATCAAGTCGTGCTATCTGCATAATTTGGGGGGGAACGCCGTGTTCTTTTCCAATTACAACCAAAAATCAGGCATCTCAGGATCGCATCTTACCCGGATCGGAGCCAGTGCCGTCTGCTTCGTTGGTGATCCGCAGGCGGTGCGTTCACCCAGTTTTGAATACAGCGAGTTTGTGCCGTTTGCGGAGATAGACCGTGTGCCCGGCCCACAAACAAATAACTATCCGGCTGACTGTCTGGTGTACGACAATCTGATCCATACCATTGGCCTGTTCGAAAAGCAGGTCACCGGCGTTGAACTATCCATGTGCCGGTCGATCACCGTAAGTCACAACAGCATCTACGATGTGCCCCGGGCGGGTATCAATATCAGTGAAGGTACCTGGGGCGGACATCTCATTGAGTACAATGACGTTTTCGATACGGTGAAAGAGACCGGTGATCACGGCGCTTTCAACTCCTGGGGGCGTGACCGCTACTGGCATCCCAAGCGCGACGAAATGGATGATATTGCCGCCAGTGAACCTTCCTTGATCCTGGCGGATGCCGGCGCCACGGTGGAGATCAGCAACAACCGTTTTCGCTGCGACCGGGGTTGGGATATCGATCTGGATGACGGCTCCAGCAATTTCCATATCTACAACAATCTATGCCTGAACGGAGGCATCAAGCTTCGGGAAGGCTTCTACCGGGTAGTGGAGAACAACATCATGGTCAATAATACCTTTCATCCGCATGTCTGGTTTGAGAATAGTGGGGACGTTTTTGCCCGAAACATCGTTATGAGCCCGTACCAGCCCATCCGTGTACCCTATTGGGGGACAATGGTGGATTATAATATCTTTACCGACAGGCAGGCTTTGGAAGATGCCCGGGGCAATAAAATGGACGAACACTCGATCGTTTACCCGGTCAATTTTCGGGATCCGGCCCATGGTGATTATCGGGTGGATAGTAAGGCGGACGCGGTATTCCGACTGGGCTTTCACAATTTCGAAATGGACCGCTTCGGCGTCGTTTCTCCACACCTCAGAAGCTTGGCCAAAACGCCACGTATGACACTGCCTTTTGTCAGTACGGAACCAACGGCATCCAATGTAGTAGAATGGCAGGGATGGCGCATCAAGGATCTGGAAACACTGGGCGAACGCTCTGCCACGGGGATGGATTCCGAACGCGGGGTGTATGTGCTTACCATTGTCAGCTTTGATAGTAGTATGAGGGATTTCTTACGGGCAAATGATGTGATCCTGAAATTTGACGGTAAAGCGGTCAATAAGCTGGAAGATCTCAAAAAGGCCATTGAACAGGCTGACCTGACCGAATCATTGGAGATGGTTATATTCAGGGATCAGAAGGAAGTTGTTATTATGATTCCCGGCAACAGGATCCAGCCGGAAAATTGATTGAGATACTTCCTGTCATCTGAATCTGTTGACAGCCGACTGCTAACTATTCCACTTACGTAACTGCTTTAAAGCAACCGACAAGTCCTTGGGGAGCGGCGCCTCGAACGATTCCGGATGCTCTTTTCCAAAAAGTGTCAGGCTCAATTGCCGGGCGTGCAGGCTCAGACGGTCGAGCAGGGGGCGTTCATCCTGATCTTTTCCCTGCCGGTAGGCACGACCCTTGATCTCCGACAGATAAAGCGCCGGACGGGGACCGTAGAACTCATCAACTGCCAGCGGAAAACCCAGCGACTGAAAGTGCACCCGGATCTGGTGGGTACGCCCGGTTTTGATCTCGGCTTCTACTAAAGTGAAACGTTGAAAACTTTCCAGCCGGCGAAAATGGGTTAGGGCTTCTTTACCATGTTTGTTCACTACCATCCGCCCGGGCCGGGTAGGGTGGGGGGCAATGGGCTGATCAATGATACCTTCCGCTTGGTGCAATTGGCCGTCCAGTAAGGCGAGGTAGTATTTTTGCACCTGATTGTGTTCAAACTGTAAAGAAAGGTGGCGATGGGCTTCCGCATGGCGGGCAAAACAGATCACACCGCTGGTATCCTTATCCAGCCGGTGGACGGTCAACACCTGGCCGTATTTTTGTTGCAGCCAGTCCAATAGATTCAGTTTCTCCGGTACGTGCCGGTCTGGAATGCTCAGCATACCTGTCGGCTTATGGACGATCAACTGATGTTCGTCGGCGTATAATATATCCGGTCTGATCTTCATAACAGATCGCGAAAGCGTTTTTTGCCTAATGCGTAATACTGCCAGATGATGCTGCCATTGTAGTGTCCCTGATCATTGGGGGTGTTCGCATTACGGGCCTGAGCGATCAGGGCTGCATAATGACGGCGCTTTTGCAGCAACTGGCCGAAACGGGGAAAGAAATTCCAGTGGGCTCTAATGATTGCCCGAATATGATCGAATTTGCCCTGAAAGAGGAACAGACCGCCGGCCACTCCATCCAATAGAAGGCGAGCAGGAATGAGCCACCAGAGCTTGGCTGCCGGTTCATTTTTAAGGATGGTAAATAATGTATTCCTAAAATTCAGGTACGCTTTATTGGGCGACAGATAATCCAGGGTGCCGCCGCCAAGATGATACACTACACTTTCCGGTACCACCTGTATTTTATAACCAGCTCTTTTCAGCCGCCAGCACAGATCGATCTCCTCGGCGTGGGCAAAATAGTCGGCATCGAACCCCCCAATGCGGTGAAACAGATCGGATCGGATAAACAGTGCAGCTCCACTGGCCCAGAAGATCTCGCTCGTGTCATTATATTGTCCTTCATCTTTTTCGGTATAGGCAAAGATACGGCCCCGGCAAAAGGGATAGCCCAGCTTGTCGAGCCAGCCGCCGGCAGCGCCGGCGTATTCAAACCGTTCTTTATCGCGGTAGGAAAGGATCTTCGGCTGACAGGCGGCAGTATCCTGATCCTGTTCCAGCAATCGGATCACGGGGCTGATCCAGTTGGGGCCGACTTCCAGATCGGAATTCAGCAACACGTAATAATCGGCATCGATCTGTCGAAGTGCGCGGTTGTAACCTTCCGCATAGCCATAATTTTTCTTCAGATCGATTACCTGCACGTCTCCGGCATTTTCATGCAGCCAGTCCAGGGAATTATCGGTAGAGCCATTGTCCGCCACAAATATGCGGAGTGCCTCGTATTCACTTTGTTGGACGCCGGCTAAAAATTGCTCCAGATATTGGCGTCCGTTGTAATTTAGAATGACCACGGCTACACTGGCCACCTGTTGCGTGTTCCCGACAGTATCCGTACTTGCGTGCCGAAGAATAGCTTCGCTGTTTTGACGATCTGTGGCCAGTTGTACCTTCAGTTGTTCCAGATCGGCAAATTTTCGGTCTTCCCGGATGAAATCGACGATCTCCAGATAGAGCTGTTCCCCGTAAAGATTTCCCTGGAAATCGAAGATGTTGACCTCGATCGTCCGGTCGTTTCCATCGGTCAGGCTGGGGCGGTCTCCGATGTACAGCATTCCGCCGTAGCGTTCCTCCTCGTGGTAAACGTACACAGCATAGATGCCATGGGGCGGGATCAGCTTCTGTTTGTCGGTTACTTCCAGGTTAGCGGTCGGATACCCCAGTGTTTGTCCCAGTTTGCGTCCGTGTACTACTTTACCGGAAAGCGGGAAATAGTGGCCCATCAGCCGGTTGGCCGTGGTTATATCCGAACGGTTGATCGCCTGCCGGATCTTGGTGGAGCTTACCGAAATATCATCCACTTCCTGCTTGGCGATCTCGATGACTTCATAATCGGCCTTCTCGCTGTACCACTGCAGGTAATTGAGGTCACCCTGACGATTCAGGCCGAAGCGATGGTCATAGCCGATGACGATGAATCGGGGATGAAACTTTCCGATCAGGAATTTTTCGATGTATTCATCCGCATTTTGCTGGGAAAACTCGATGGTGAACGGCACGATCACTACATGGTCCACTTCATATTGTTGCAGCAGGCGGACTTTCTCCTCCGTAAGGGTGATCAGCTGCATGGAGGTATCCCGCGGATAGATCACCTGACGTGGATGCGGGTGAAAAGTGATCACGACACTTTCGCCTCCGATATTCTTCGCCAGCTGATTGACCTTCTTAATGATCTGCTGGTGCCCGCAATGTACTCCGTCAAATGAGCCGATGGTGATCACTGCATTTTGGAACGGAGGTAAATGATCGAGATCGTAGTAAACTTTCATAGCGCCGCAAAAGTACCTATTCTCAGGAATAACCAAATTATCTAGTGAATTGTTATTAATTTTACGCGATAATAATGTGTTTAGGTGCTGAAGTCTGTAGGTGTTCGGGTGTTGAAGTTGGTCCGGCAGAAACTGAAACATATCAGCCGGCACCCCAAAAAACAACATCAGCACCCTCTCACCCCCCAACACCCTGAACCCCTCAACACCCTGAACACATCAACACCCTAACACATCAACACCCTACACATCAACACTAAAAAATGGATAAGTCAAAGATAGTACGTGCATTAGCCCAGGTGATCGACCCGAATACGGGGCAGGATATTATTACAAGGAGCATGGTGCGAGACCTGGTCGTCGAAGGGAATAACATCAATTTTACCCTGGAGCTGCCTTCGCTTGGTAATCAGCATAAATCCGATCTCAATTTTGCCTGTATTGCTGCAGTGCAGGAGGTTTATCCTCAGGCGGAGGTAAACGTACACATGATGAGTGTAAATGCGGGCGCCGAGGAAGCGCCAAAAGTGTTACCGCAGGTGAAAAACATCATTGCTGTGGCATCGGGCAAGGGAGGAGTAGGCAAATCTACGGTTTCGGTTAACCTGGCACTGAGTCTGAAAAAGATGGGCCTGAAAGTGGGGATGATCGATGCCGACCTGTACGGACCGTCATTACCGACCATGTTAGGCCTGCAGGGACAACGCCCCAAAGTACAGCAGGTATACGGACAGCCGCGGATCACTCCGCTGGATGCCGACGGTATGCCGGTAATGTCCATCGGCTTTATTATTGAACCGGAGCAGGCCGTTGTCTTGCGTGGACCACGCCTGGGAGGGATCATCAAACAATTCATCAACGAAACAACCTGGCCGGAGCTGGATTTCATGGTGATCGACCTGCCGCCCGGGACCGGTGATATCCAACTGACTTTAGTGCAAACAGTGCCGCTGACGGGAGCTATTATGGTTACCACACCGCAGGAAGTAGCAGTAGTAGATGCTGTAAAGGCCATGAATATGTTCCTGCTGCCCCAGGTAAATGTACCGATCCTGGGGGTGGTGGAAAATATGTCGTGGTTCACGCCTAAGGAGCTGCCGGATAATAAATATTTCCTTTTCGGCCAAGGTGGCGGGAAGAAACTGGCCAAAATGAGCAACTCGATGTTGTTGGGGCAGATCCCGCTGGTACAGGGTATACGCGAAGGAGGCGATGCCGGCCGACCGGTGGTATTACAGTCGGATAATGAGATCAGCAAGACCGCTTTTAGGACTGTAGCTGAAAATACGCTGCGCCAGGTAGCGGTACGCAATGAAATGATGGGGCCGACACAGATCGTACAGATCAAACAATAGTTGCAGGTGCCGCCAAAGAGTTATATTTGGCTGGTTAGCTGGAATTCTGCGGTCAGTTGTGAAAAAGATTGCGTAAATTTGTGGAGTTTACTATTAAAGACAAGAATATGTCTACTGCTGAGAAAAACGACTTATTACAAAAAATTGATACGGCGCTCAACGATGTGCGGCCGCACCTGAAGGTGGACGGCGGTAATGTGGAAGTAGTAGATATCACCGATGACAATATTGTAAAAATAAAATGGGTAGGCACCTGTGTAAATTGCAATATGTCGGAAATGACGATGCGCGCCGGGATCGAGCAAACGCTTCGGAATAAGATCCCCGAAATACAATCTGTTGAGGCCATTAATGGGCTGACCATTCAAAATCATCCATGACCCGCGAAGAGCTTTTCGGCCAGATCCGGCAAAAAAAATCTTATCTCTGCATCGGTTTGGACACCGATATCCAACGCATTCCCAAACATCTTTTGCAAAAGGAAGATCCTGTTTTTGAATTCAATCGTCAGATCATTGACGCTACCCGGGATCTGTGCGTGGCGTACAAACCCAATATTGCCTTCTATGAATCGCTGGGGGCCGCCGGTTGGGAAAGCCTGGCCAAGACCCTGGCCTACATCCCTTCCGGGCATTTTACCATAGCCGATGCCAAGCGTGGAGATATCGGCAATACTTCCGGGCTGTATGCACGGGCCTTCTTCGATACTCTCAATTTTGACGCAGTAACAGTGGCTCCCTATATGGGCGTTGATTCGGTAAAACCCTTTTTGGAATTTGAAGACAAATGGGTCATCCTGCTGGCCCTTACTTCCAATCAGGGTAGCAATGATTTTCAAATGACGCCGCAGGAGAACGGACAACCCCTTTTCGAAAAGGTCATGCGCCGGGCCATGGAGTGGGGCAGCCCCGAACAGCTGATGTTCGTTGTCGGCGCTACTCATCCGGAAAAATTCCAGGAGATCCGTGCCATTGCTCCGGAACACTTCCTGCTGGTACCCGGAGTTGGTGCACAGGGCGGCAATCTGGAAAGTCTGAGCCGGTACGGCCTCAATGAAATGGGTGGTTTGCTGGTCAACTCTTCCCGGGGGATCATTTACGCTGGCTCCGGCACTGATTTTGCGGAGCAGGCGCGTACGGCAGCCCTGACGGTGCAGCAGGAAATGGCCCGGCTGCTCACCTGATTCAGCCTGCGCTCAATGCCCTGGTGAATATTTTCCAGTCGGTCTGAGGCGGTAAGACCATATCTGTAGTCTGTACAGAGCGTCGAATATTCTTCCAGTTTTCATCACTTTTAGAAGCGCCGATGGTCCATAATAATTTGGCGTCCCGGTAAATCCGTACTGCCGGCAATAATTCCTCAGTACAAGGTCCCCATCCGATCATTTCGAAGCGGAGGTCCGCTTTGTTTACGCTTATACAAGCTTTGTCTCCCTGCCTTACTTCAATAGTTTGTTCTGATATGGTCAGCGTACTGTTAGCCGGCAGTGGTTGTTGG
>JAGQXH010000407.1 GCA_020436695.1 Lewinella sp.
TCCAGCAGGACATTACCACTCAAGGATTCCCGCAGGGAGAACACCCCCGGCTGGGCATAGGTAGAATACTCGTCGATGAAATACCGGCCATCCGGAGAAAAGCGAATGATGTGATGGCCGGTTTCCGGGGTCAGGCTATGTACTGCACCACCATTTATTGATACCCGATATAGATATTGGAAGTAGGGATTGACCGTTTGATCCATACCTGAGGCCAGGAAATAGATCCATCCCTTCTCCTCATCCGTCTGTACCACCCGGTGAACGAAATAATCTCCTTGAGTAAGCGGTCGGATCTCCTTCTTTTTCAGGTCAAAGGCGTAGAGTTGCTTCCAGCCGCTGCGCTCAGAAAGGAAAATGAACTGACCGGATTGGCCGAAGAGCCGGGCGTCGGGGCTTTCTACATTAGTCTCACTGCTTTCCGAGAATAATAGTTCCTTTTCACCGGTGGTCAGGTCTACTTTTAGAAAATCAGCCTTTTTATAACCCCGGTCTCGGTCGATGACCAGCAAACTGTTGGAACCTTCGATCGGGTGGAAAGAATAGTTGGCGATGTAGGCTCTGGCAGGCAGGCGTACCGGCGGCCGCTCCAAATTTTGCATATCGTAAAACAGTGGGGTCATCTTCACTACGGTTGTATCACCCGGCGAGCCACGATAGTAGGAGAGGAGCCGGGGTTTATACAGGGTATCTACACTCCAGTCCAGCAAATACATTTTTTCGGCGGTGCGCATGTCACAGAGATCGGCATTTAACCACCGAGAATCTGAAGACCAGTCGACGTGAAAATGAGGTGGACGCTCCCCGTTCTCACCCTCGATCAGGTCTCCCCAGCCGTAATAAGTGCCGTATTCGTATAATCTCTGTCCATCAGTGCTGAGTTGGTGGACCTCACCCGTCTCCGTTGATCTCACAAAAAGATTGTAATCTCTGGTAAGAGCTACCCATTTGCCGTCGGGGGAGGTAGATTCATTCTCCGGATCGTCATCGGTTGCCTTCTTCTGTGGGGATATGTGATAGGTATTCAGGTCGAGTGCATATCGCTGACCGCGAATGGGCAGTTCCAGGCTGTCTTTGTTAAGATAGACGACCCGGTCAAAAGGCAGGGCATTGGCGGCGATGGTGTCTTTCAATAAATTGCTTAAGGCATCAGCCAGTTGCTGCTGGTCGAAGAGCGGCTTTCGCTCCATACTGGGAAGATCAATGCGGTAGAAATCTTTTTTTCCCGGGCCGTAATCAATGTACCATAATCCGGTACTGTCGGGGAAATAACCGGTTTGTAACCTCAGATTGAATACCTGTTTGTTATTGATATTCTGCCAGAGGAAAGATTGAGCTCTTGCGTAATCGGCACGGGTGATCGTTTGGGCACTGGTCATGGTAGATCCAAATATCAGGCAGGAGCAAATGACCGAGGCCAGGTAGTGTTTCCGGATGATTAACATTGGGTATCGATTTGGTGAGATCGGCCCAATTTACAAAGTCCTCTGTGGATCGCCACCAACAATGCGCGTTAACTTAAAGAAAATAATAATTTAAATTATTGCAACCAAAGCCATCGTGAATGCAGCTTATTTTACTGTAATGTTTCTTCAGACTTAACTTTGTGTAAAGGATAATTTCGGCATCCTGGCACGGATCGGTTTTTCCTAATTTCGTCAGATAAGTAATCAAAAACCGACCGTTTATGAGTAAATATCTACTGCCAATTGCCTTGATTGTTGCTTTGTGCAGCACTTCCGCTTTTGGGCAAAATTTTGCCTTTTCGCGCTATATTATGGTAACGGATACTATTACCGATGAAGATGAAGGTGTGACCTTTGCCGCTTCCACCGACGATGCAGAGCAGGAAAATGACGAGATCGACTCGCTCTTTGATGATGATATTGATTGTGGCTGGGAAGGAGCTCCCGAAGATCAGAATATCCTGACCGCCGGCATGCGCTTTCGTAACATCCTGATCCCGGCGGGTGCCATTATCGATTCAGCTTTTATCATTGTCTATTCTCATGAAGACAAGACCGCTGAAGATGTAGCGGAGATTACCATTTTTGGAGAAGCCTCTGATCATGCGCTTACGTTTACCGACGATATGCTGATCGACGCACGCCCAACTACGGGGGCCGCTGTTGACTGGACGGTGGCGGAAGCATGGACCTTATGGGAAGCATACCGCACGCCTGATCTTACTGCTATTGTGCAGGAACTGGTGGACCGTGAAGGCTGGACCATTGGTAATGCTATGGCCTTTATTTTCCAGGGGCAGAACCAGGGACCGAGTGATCTGGAGAACGCCCGAGAGTGGGAATCCTTCGAAAATATTGCCGACCCTGAGGATGGCGGTGACGGCCAGAATCATCCCGAGCGCGTACCGCAACTAGTGGTCTATTACCGCTTTGACGAAGCCGTAGCTGATATTCCCATCATGGTTACCGACACGATTACGGATGATGATGAAGGGGTTACCTTCGCCGCTTCATCCGACGATGCGGAGCAGGAAAATGATGAGATCGATTCTTTATTCGACGATGATATCGATGCCGGCTGGGAAGGCGCTCCGGAAGATCAGAATATCCTAACGGCCGGAATGCGTTTTCGTAACATTCCGGTGCCGCAAGGTGCGGTGATCGATTCGGCTTTTATTACTGTATGGTCACACGAAGACAAGACCGCTGATGATGTGGCCGAACTGATGATCTACGGTGAGGCTACGGATAATGCTGCCACTTTCACGGAAGATGCTCTGATCGACGCTCGTCCTTCTACCATTTCTACTGTTGACTGGACCGTAGCCGAGGAGTGGACACTATGGGAGCCCTACCGCACGCCGGACCTGAAAGCCATTGTACAGGAACTGGTAGACCGGGAAGGTTGGACGATAGGCAACGCCATGGCCTTTATTTTTAAGGGGCAGAACCAGGGACCCAGCGACCTGGAAAATGCTCGCGAATGGGAGTCCTATGAAAATATAGCGGACCCCGAAGATGGCGGTGACGGCCAGAATCATCCGGAGCGCGTGCCCCGGCTGACCATTTACTTTTCTTCCGGTCTGCCTTCTGCTCTTTGGGATGTCTACCCGAAAGCGGAACGGCTGCGTGTATTCCCTAACCCTGCCGGCAAACAGCAGGTCTCCATCCAATTGGAAAACGAAAAACCGGCAATGATCCGGGTGATCAACGCCAACGGTCAGGTATTGCAGCAGGTCTATACGGAATGGAATAAGCAAGTAGAGATCAGTACAACGGAATTGCCGAGAGGCATCTACGTTATACAGGCGCAACAGGGAGACCGTTTGTTTGTAGAGCAACTGATCGTTCAGTAGTAAACATCCGGCTCAATTTTAGGAAACTAATTTTTCGGAGGTAAACATGAATCTTCCTGAACTTCAGCAATTTCATTCAAAATTTAGGATGACTCATGTTTGCCGCTTTTTAAACGGGGATGCTATGAAAACATACCATCTTACCCGACTGATCGGTCTGGTGTTACTCCTTCCGCTATGGGGGATCTCGCAAACAAATCATACCATCAGGGGAGAAGTGCGTGACGCCGCATCGGACGAGCCACTCATCGGAGCTTCGTTAGCTATTGAAGGTACTACACTCGGAGTTATCACGAATGTAGACGGAAAATTCCTGCTCCCTGATGTTCGGGCCGGGGAAGTGGTACTTCAGGTCTCTTATCTGGGCTACGAGCAGCAAAACATACAACTGGATCTCCGGCAGGACCCGCAGCCGGATTTGATCATCCGCCTACAAGCATCTTCCGTTCAGCTCGCCACTGTCGAAATACAGGGACAGGCCGAGGGAACTATCCGCGCGATGATCGAGCAAAAGCAGGCCGAGAACATTAAGAACATCATCTCCGCTGAGCAGATCGCTTCTTTCCCGGATATGAATGCAGCGGAGGTCATGCAGCGCATTCCGGGTATCACCTTACAGCGCGATCAGGGGGAAGGGCGTTACGTTCAGCTGCGCGGTACACCTCCGCAGCTCACTACCTTTAATATCAATGGAGAACAGATCCCCTCACCGGAGGGTAATGTACGCTACGTAGGTATGGACGTCATCCCTTCCGACCAGATAGAGTTCATCGAGGTGAGTAAGGTACTGACACCGGATATGGATGCGGATGGTATTGCCGGAAATGTCAATATCAAGACCAAGGAGGCGTCCGGCCCTGACCCGGAAGTACGGGCTACCATTGCTGCCGGATATGGACAACTGCGGCAATCACCTAATTACCAGGTGCAATTTTCCTACGGACAGCGTTACGGTAAATTCGGTTTTCACATCAACAGCAGTTATTTCCGCAACGAGCAAGGATCGGATAATATCGAGTACAAATTTGCCAAAGGTCCTTTTTTCGGTGCCCAGGACGGTGGGGTAGATAATTATCATGTCCAGTACAGGGAAGTACAATTGCGGCATTATGACATCACTCGTACCCGTATCGGCATCAGCCCTACGCTTGATTTCCGATTTAATAAAAACAGCCACCTTTACTTACGAGGCATGTACAACAGCTTCACCGACGAGGAAACCCGCCGGCGCCTGATCTATGATCTGGATGATGCGCTTTCTTCTACCTACTATCTGTACGGCGGAGTGGATCATGATGTAAAGGATAGGGTCAAGCGTCAGGACCTGAGCTCCATCAGCTTCGGCGGCGAGCATCGAATTGGTGGCGCTACGCTTGACTACCAGCTTTTTTACGCTTACGCGCAAGAAAGTGAACCGGATAGACTAGAGGCTGTATTCGATAGTCCGGGACAGGCCATCGCCATTGACTTTGATCAGACTGATCCTAAATATCCGAGAGCGACCTTCCCTAATCCAAGCAATGCCGGAAATGCGACTGATTATGGCAATTTTGAACTGGATGAACTATTGCTGGAAAAGACATTGATCGCCGACCGCAACATCACACCGAGAGTGAATCTGGAGATCCCCTTCTCTCTTTCCTCACAGAGTAAAGGCTATCTAAAATTCGGTGGAAAGGTCCGGATGAAAGAAAAATCCCGGGATATCAATTCCCAGGTGTTCGCGGCCTATTTTGCCGAATCCACTTTATATCCGGGGGTAGGGCCGGAGTTGTCGCTGGCCACGATTAACGACGGATTTGTAGATGATGATCTGCTGGGTCAGGGTTACCGGCTGGAATACATGCCTTCGGCCGACCAACTGCGTGATTTTTACGAATATTATCCTCAGCATTTTATCTACGATCGTACCGCTACCCGTTCTCAATCTTTCGGAGAAGATTACGAAGCAGAAGAAAAGATCTATGCTGCCTATGGAATGTTGCGTCAGGACTTTGGAAAACTAATGGTTCTTGGAGGCGTACGTCTGGAAAAAACGGATATTGACTATACCGGAAGAAAGATCCTGTTGGACCGCAACCGTTTTGTGGGCATCGATACCCTGCAGGATCAGCGAACGCATTCCTTCGTGTTGCCACAGATCCAGTTTCGTTATGCCTTGAGCCCGAAGGTAAACCTGCGTACGGCCCTGACCTATTCCTATTCCCGCCCCAATTTCGAGGATGTGCTGCCTTACCGGGAACAGGACCGGGAAGAAGTGAAATTCGGTAATCCCAATCTGGTCTATCCCCGCTCCATGAACATCGACCTGCTGGCTGAACGGTATTATGGGCGGAGTATTCTATCCGGTGGATTATTTTACAAAAAGATCGATGATTTCATCTTCTTCTTTAAGCGCTTCGCACATGAAGGCACAGATTTTAGTGATTACGGACTAGTAGAGATCACTAAGGCGATCAATGGTTTGCAGGCCAATGTCTATGGCGCCGAATTACAGGCACAGTTCAAGTTTGACTTCCTTCCCGGATTTGCGAAAAACTTTGGTCTGTATTCCAACTATACCTTTACCCAATCCGATGCGCGTATCCACCGCCGTTATCCGGCCAACTATGCCACAGCTGTAGTGATCTTCGGCGAGGATGACCTCAATGTATTTGCTTCTTCCGATGAAGAAGAGAAAATTTCCCTGCCCGGGCAGGCTAAACATACGGCCAATCTGGCGCTGTTTTATGATTCCAAAAAGTTCTTCGCCCGGATCACGGCCAATTACCAGGATGACTTTTTGTATAAGCTGGGGGCCGATCCGGACCTGGATGAATACTACGCTTCTGCGCTGCGACTTGATCTGACCACCAATTTTCAGTTGACCGATCATTTGAATATCTTCCTTGATGCCCTGAATCTGACCAATACGCCACTGCGCTATTATCTGGGGGATGAAAACCGCACCCAAAAACAGGAGTTCTATTCCTGGTGGGGACGGATCGGTGTTAAGTTAAAATATTGAGCAATGCATCATATATTAAGCTTCTGGCAGTTGGCGCATTGCCCGATCGCTATGTTTGGGCTACTGTTTTGCACCGCCTGCTCCTCCGGACAGCAGACCGACGCAAAAGTTAATCATCCCGATCTTGAAGCCCGGGAAGATTCGCTGGAACTGATCGCTGCCTACGAGCGACAGGAAAAGATCCGGCCGGAAGTAACGGCTGATGTGGAAACAAAGGCCGTATTCGCCGGTATCAAGGAAGATGCGGCGGATGATCCGGCGATCTGGGTCAATCACCAACAGCCGTCGAAAAGTATGATTATCGGTTCCAATAAACGGGGCGGCATTGCCACTTATGACCTGGATGGACAGGAACTGGGCTATTATCCCGTTGGAAATATCAACAATGTGGATGTTGCCTACGGCATCCGGTTGGCCGACAAAACCATCGATCTGGTAGGGGGCAGCAACCGGAGTGATCAATCTATCGATCTATTCTGGGTAGATCCCGAAAACAGGTATTTGAATGATATTTCCGCGCAACCGTTCTACATGGATTCTACTCTGATGGACGATGTGTACGGCTTCTGTTTTTACCAAAGTCCGAAAAACGGGAACACTTATGCCTTGGTTAACGCCAAGAACGGGCGTTTTCAACAGTATTTGATCCGTCATGCCGGGAACGGACTGATCGATCTGCAACTGGTTCGCGACATAAAATTTGACAGTCAGGTGGAAGGAATGGTTGCGGATAACTATTACGGTGTGCTTTACATCGGTGAGGAAAACCGTGGCGTTTGGAAAATGGACGCCGAACCGGATGGGAGTGATGAAAAGCACCTCATTTCGATGTCGGACGAAAGTAATCCCAATATTGTCTTTGATGTGGAAGGCCTGACCTTATATACACAGGGAGAGGAAGGCTATCTGATCGTCAGCAGTCAGGGTAATTTTTCCTACGCATTGTTTGATCGAACGGGCGACAATTCCTATCTCTTCAGCTTTAAGATCGTAGACGGCGAAAATATTGACGGTGTGGAAGAAACGGACGGCATTCAGGCGATTAGTGACAGCCTGAGTGAAAAATTCCCAAAGGGCCTCTTTATTGCCCAGGATGGGTTTAATTATCAGGGAAAAAACCTGGCGGCACAGAACTTCAAATTGGTGCACTGGGAGCGTATCGCGGAATTGTTGGAGCAGTGAACTACGGTGGAAATAGCGCTTAGATGGACTGACGATAAATAAGGATCGTCCTTATAGTTCCCTTTTAATATCTATATCATAGGTGAAATAGTCGGTGTGATAGTATACTATGTTATATTCTACCGGTCTATCTCCCGGGTCGGTCACCAGGCGTTCTCTTTTTAAAAGGGGGACATCGTCCTCGATATCGAGCATTTCGGAAATGT
>JAGQXH010000408.1 GCA_020436695.1 Lewinella sp.
CTTTTTTACCATTCCGCCCGGAGCCTTTATTCTCCCCGCTTGAGCGGATATTGATCCCTTTTATATCGGGTGGCATACCTTCCACCCGGGCGAACCCGAGGCCCAGTTTTTCCGGCACTTTAGGCTCAAATCCCCACCCATCCCCATAGGTAGTATACAGATAACCGTCTGCGGCCCAGGTAACCGGCCAGTTGTCTCCGCCTTTGGCCATACGAATGATGGTGGAATCAGGTGCAAATTGAACACCAGTAATGTAGCTGCTCGGTGGGCAAGGAGCCTGAGCAACACTTCGCGGTTGGAATAGGCAGCTGGCCGCGAGTAGATACAGCATTTGGTAAACCTTCATCCGTTAAAAATAACAAATAAGATCACTCCCCACCCAACGGCAACAACCATCCATCAAATTCCGAATCGATCTGAAAATAACGAACGCCCTCCTCCTTCAGCATCTCAATATCCCGCCTTGCTCCTACCATTGGGTCAATATCCGTATAGTGAAACAGGTTCACCGAAGGAACGACCAATACGCCGTATTTTTCGGCATAGGCTACGATCTCGGGTGTCAGTTCATTGCCGTGCATGAACAGAAAATAGAGATCAGCTACATCTTCCCGAGCCTGTACGGCCTGTTTCAAAGCCTCCAGTCCGATGCCTACCTTAGCTTTGCCTTTAAACCAGGCCCGGTTTTCTTCGGAACCGATGATCAGGGCATGCTGTAGCAGATCGTGCCCGGAAAGCTGCTGTTCCAGGTTTTCGTAAAAAGTATCCGGGTGACCTTCGTCCTTGGTATCGACCATGATCTGGATCTTATTCTTACATAGGCCCAGCGCATCTTCCAGTTGTAAAGGGGGCGTATTGCCGGGAGTTGCCCGGAAGGTACGGATCTCCTTCCAGTCCAGCTTGGAGACTTGCTGATCAACACCGTAGAATTTATGGAAATCGGGATCATGATGGACGATGATCTTACCGTCTTTGGTCTCCCTAAGATCCAGTTCCAGCATATAATAGCCGGCACTGATGGCTGCCTCTATGGCCTTTTCACTGTTTTCAGCATATTTCCCTTCCACGATCCCTCCGCGATGAGCGATCAGTTTGTTTTGATAACCCGGCGAATAAGGTACATCTTTAGCTTCGTAAGGACCGAATACAGCTTTCACCAGATATTCATCCGAGCCATCGTCCAGGATGATGACCTGATAGGTAGCTCCGCCGGGCTGCACCCGCACCAGAATGTGCCCTTCCGTACTTTTATAGGCATGCTCCAGCGAAGGGCCGATCACGATCTTATTGGCTTCCAGCATATTGGTGGCAAACAGATCTCTCGGCCCCGGATACAGTGCCTCGGAAGTCATCCGCCGCAAGACCTGGTGACCGGGATGATCGGATGACCAGTTTTGGTGGATGTACACCCTTGGCTGCAGCGTTTCGATAAAATAGGCATTCATCGCATCCTGATTACCGTGATGATTAAGCGTAGTCACATCGGTTGGACCAATAGCTCTGGCCACCGGGGTTTCCACATCTGTCCACCAAGGACGGCCCAGGTCGGCTACGCCGGACAGATCACCACCGGTGAAATAATCAAATGCACCGTATTTGATCCGAATAGCATTACTGCACGGATTTTCCCCGGGCCGTTGCTTTAAGGGCAGACTTTCCGGATTGGGCAGATATTCGAACGTTTCCTCTCCGGTCCCGGTCCAGATCGTTCCGTTTGATTTAACGTTGCGTACGTGAAAATTGAGAAATTTCTCTGGCTGATATTGCAGAATGATCTGATTCTTGCTCCCCACCTGCAGACGGGCGGCCTGCATACCGTTCTGTTCCATCTGTGTTTTGATGAATGACCGGTAGTTATTGAAATCGTCGAACCACAGCTTATATCGAAGGTCAAAAGCCTGAATTTGCTTTGCCTCCTGCCCCAGATAATCCAATGGATAATCGTAGTCGGGATAACCACGATCCAGCAGCATATGGATCGGGATGGCATCACCTACCGCCGTGATGCCCGTCAGGATATAATCTCCATTGGCAGATCCTTTGGCTCCTGGGTAAATGCTACCCCAGTGATCATCGTGGAAGTGGGTGATCAGGGCATAATCCAGTTCGGCTTGTGGGCGAAATGCGGGCATAAATCGTTGAATATAGCGGACTATCCATTCCGGAGCTGTTTTGCTGTCATTGGGATGAATGACCGTATTGCGGGGCGTTCCGGCTCTCGGATCATTTGGCGGCAGCTCTCCGGCATCGACGAGCATGGTAGTGCCGTCCGGGAAAATATAAAAAGCCGCATCCCCCATTCCGGTATTGATGTGATGCAGATCCAGCATGCCTTCCTGCCAGGGCGGGAGCGGCCGGCTGATCTGCTGGGCTTGCATTTCCGGGACGATAGCTACAAATAATAACAGAATGATGATTAGGTTCCTGATGAGCATGGTCTTTTAATGCTGGGATGATGTAATATGAGAAAGATCAAAAGGTTTGATCGGTATCCGGAAGTCTTCTTCACTGTAAAAGCCAAAGCCGATAGACCTCCGGTTGCTTTGCTGGTAGGTCCTGATCTGCAGCCGGTGTTTTCCTTTTTCCAGAACGATCTGTCTGATCAGTTGGTTTTCATCCTCACTGTTGATCAGCATTTTACCATCCAGGAATACTTCCAGACCTCGGGAATCCAAGCCGTAAAAAGTGTAGGTATCCGTCCGTGGAACTTCCAGGTATCCCTCCATGACGACTCCCCAACGGGAGGGGCTCACCTCTTCGAGATCATCCAAGGAAATAGTATGTACAATGCCGCTGCCTTTGCCTTTGCGGTTAGCCGGCTTGAAGTAATCCTGTTTTTGGTTGCGCCAATCGCCCTCATAGTAGGTGTATTGCAATCCCCGGGTAGTCGCTCCCGGTGCTACTGCCGGCGATACCGGAGTCTTCAGGAATTCCCGGCTCACCACCCGGCTGGCTTTGCCGGCAGACGTATAAGCTCTGGCCTTGAGAGTTTGGCTTTCCTTTAAAGTAATAGGACTGGTATAAACAGAGCTATTCAAGCCCGGCTCCGATCCGTCGGTGGTGTAATGAATGGTCAGATCGGAAAAGCCCGGGTCTATCCGGACTGCCGTCTGATCGTGAAATACGTACTTTTCACTGCCGATAATGGGAGCGGGTGGCTGCAACACCTGGGCAGTAGCGTTACGGTCGGCAGATTTCGTCATCTGAAAACTATCGAAAATCCGGCCTTCGTGATCAACAGCTTTAAATATTAGCGTATTTTCGAAAATATTGAACAGGCAGTAATGATGCCCTTCCTGCAGTTCGAGGGTAAACCAGTTGCGGGTCGGAGCAAATGTTTCCAGCCCACCACCGGCACCGCCGGAATTGATGTATACCACCCCTTCTTTCTGATTGATGCGGTTGTTCTTTAATGGCCAGGTGCGTTCATATACGTGAGTATGTCCGAAAAGAGAGAAATCGACCCCGTATTTTTCGTAAAGCGGTACCAGATTGCGGGCATGTGTTCCCATGGTGGAGGCCTCCTTATAAGTATCACCGTGATCATCCTTTTCCGAAGAATAGGGTGGATGATGGTGAATGGCAAATTTCCAGGTGGCAGTGGATCGGGCCAAGGCCTGCTCCAGCCAGTTGTACTGATCGGAGCCTTCCTGTACATCGCGGTTGGTGTCGATCATGAAGAACTCTGCATTTCCGTATTTAAAGGTGTAGCGATATTCCGGCGTAGGATTAGCCATATACTGATAATAATAATCGGCATCTCCTTCGTGATTACCCAATACGGTAAACACAGGAATACGGCTCATCAGCGCCTGCCCACCTGCAAAAAACTCTCCGGTCCAGTCGCTCTTATCCGGCCCCCAGTCTACTACATCGCCGGCATGAACCACAAAATTGGGACGTTCTTCCCACACTTTTTGAGCAATCACCGACCAGCCCCAGGGCGTTTTGGAATTCGACTGCGTATCTCCCACCAGAGCAAAGGCATAGGCAGAGCTGTCGTTTACCGCCGTCTTGAATGAGTACAACTCACTGATGAGGGAATCTCCGGCCTCATTCACAGAAATGGTCTGCCAGAAATAGTTGGTTTCCGGTTTCAGATCTTCCATGCGCACTTCGTGCATCAGTTGCAGCTTCGGGTCACTCACGATCATAGGTAGCGGCGCTTCGTCAACATTGAAAGCAGCCACGCCATATCGAACAAAAGTGGAAGCAGGCATGGTAGTTTCCCACAATACGCTCATTCCTGATTGGGTGCTATATTGAAGGTAAGGTTTAACGAGAAATTTCAGGCTATCCTGGGCTTTGAGCATTGGTGTGGCCAGGAAGAACAACAGGGCGATGGTACAAAGACGCATAAAATGGATTGATGTTTTGGCCAAAAATAATCCATTGCCCATATCTTATCCCTCTTTGCCTGCTTTATATCAGAAAATTGAACTTGAAATAACAATCGGGAGATGTTGTGTTTACAGTATGGTCGTGGTTTGTACAGAGAACAATTACAGACTCCAGGTGCTAATCTATTGCATTAGCTCCCGCACCTTCGCCAGGCAGGTCGCCCGCGAGTTGACATCCAGTTTCAGATAAATGTTCTTGATGTGGGTCTTCACCGTATTCAGACTTACGTATAGTTGTTCGGCAATTTTGGTATTAGGATGCCCCTCGTAGATCATTTTCAATAATTCGAATTCCCGGTCGGTCAGTGGCGTATACACTTTCGCATTGATGCGATCCAGCAGCAGTACCATCGGATGACGTTGGGCATGATTGAAAAGTGCGATCTCGATCTGTGACAAAAGGTCTTTCTGATCAAACGGTTTGACGATATAACCGGCCGGCTGGGTTTCCTTTACGCGGGCCAGCGTAGTGCGATCCGCAAAGGAGGTAAGATAAATAAAGGGGATGCCGTGATGTCGATTGATATAATGAGCAATGTCCACCCCGTCCTGATCTCCGCCCAGGTCAATATCCAGCATAGCCAGATCCGGTTGTTTCTTACTGAGTTCTTCCAGAGCGGAAGGTGCATCATACGCCTGTCCGATCACCTCATAATCCAGCGCAGAGAGCTGATCGGCAATATCCATGGAAATAATGGGATCGTCTTCTACAACGAGTATCTTGATTCTGTTCATAGTTATGCAGTCAGCTAGTCGTAAGTCTGAAAGTCGTAAGTCACAAGTCTGGCACAAGTCAACTAATGACTGATGACTCCAGGACTTACGACTAATTAAGCCATATTCTGTTGCGGAATAGATAGTAACACCTGCGTTCCTTCCCGGTGTTTCAGTTCCAACACGCCTTTTAGCTTCCGGACGAAAGAACTGATCAACTGATAACCCATGGACGTCGAGCGCATGGGATCGAAGTCTTCCGGCATTCCTACCCCATTGTCCGTCACCTGTAGCTTCAACTGCCCGGCTTCCTTCTGCAGACTCACCTCGATCTTTCCTGGTCGGCTTTGAGGAAAAGCATATTTCAGCGAATTGGTGATCAGTTCATTTAATATCAGGCCCAGCGGGATGAGCACGTCTACGTCCAGTTGTAGCGGTTCAATATCCGTATCCATTTCAATGCGTTCGGGTTCGATATTGTAGGAAGCAAAAAGATTCCGGGTAAGTTTATCAATATATTGGCCCACGTCAATAGTAGTAAGATTTTCCGTCTGGTAGAGGTCCTGATGGATCATGGCCATCGATCTTACCCGGTTGCGTCCTTCGAGGATAGCCTCCTGCACACTCTGATCCTGCACCCGGCGGGACTGCAGGCTCAACAGACTGGAGATCACCTGCAGGTTGTTTTTCACGCGATGATGGATCTCCCGCAACAGCACTTCCTTTTCTTGCAGCGACCGTTCAATGATGTCGTTCTTTTCCGCCAGCAGGGCATTACTTCTTTGTTTGGTTCGATACCCCCAAAACAACAAGCCGGAGATAGCGACCATCGCCAGCAGTCCACCACCCAGTGTATTCCGTTGCAATTGCTGCCGTTGTAACTGCTCTGCTACCACGGCATCTTTCTTCTCCTGCTCCAGGCGTTGCCTTTCCTGCTCCTGCTCAAACTCGTTTTGCAACTTCAACTGAGTAATTTCCCGCACTTTATCCTCATTGCGGAGTTGATCCTTCAGGGCCACATATTGCCGAAAATAGGTCAGTGCTTTGGTGGGCATTCCGGTTTCTTCGTAGGCTTTACTCAGTGTGAGTGTTGCCCGGCGGATGATATCCGGCAGTTGCTGATTCGTTCCCAATGTATATGCTTCTTCCGCGTAGGTGATGGCCTGACGAGGCTGACCGATTTGCTGATAATACTCTCCCAAGGTCGCCTTAGTGTAGGCAATATCGCCCGGCACTCCGAGTTGCTGCGTCAACGCATCCGCCTCCTTGAGATAGTCGAAAGCAGTTGTCCGATCACCATTATACAAGTGAGCAGCACTGATCTGGGTGAGACTAGATGCCAACATGCCCTGTCGGTCGCCGGTCCTGGCCAACGCAATACTTTGCTCAAAATAATAGACCGCCGAATCGTAACGCTCCGCCTTCATTTCCAGGGCGCCAAGATTTTCCAGCGTCCCGATGCGGGTACGGGCGCGCTGGGTGCTGATATTTAACTGCAATGCTTTTTTATAATACACTCTGGCCGAATCGAGCTGTCCCATTTCGGCAAACACCGATCCGGCACCCAGTAATACGCCAGCCTCCATGCGCTGCCGAACCACCGGGTCATCGGTAACCCGGATGCTATTCAGAAAATGTTCCAGGGCCCGGGGGTAATTGCCGAGAATAAAATAACAGCTTCCCTTATTGAAAATAGCATAGGCTTTTTGCTCGGTATTATTGATTTCCTCGCAAAGCTCGATAATGCGGTCCTGAACACCGATGCCTTCCTCGCAACGTCCCTGGGCTTTGAGGTTATTTCCCTGACCGTTCAATACCAGGATGTAACGGGTAAGATAACGTGTCCGATCTTCCGGGCTGAGCCGACCACTGGAAAGGCCCGCCTCCAGGATCTCTCCGGATTGTTCCATAAAGGCATATCCGGTTTCGAGATCTCCCTTCTGACGATAGAATTCTCCTTTGACGCGCAGTAATACGGCTTTTTCGTAATCGGTATCGGGTATACTTTCGGTCAGGGCGAGCCCCTGATCCAGATGCACTTCTACGGAGTCGAGCCGTAAACGCTGAACCAGCAAGGTACGGGCGAGGTTGACGTGACAGTTTAGTTCGAGCCGGTTTTCGCTGAGAGCATTGCTAATGGCAAGTGCCTGGCGATAATAGTGTATGGCAGTATCTCTTTCCAGGATACCGGCATACGCCTCCCCCAACTCCAGCAGTAGTCGGGCCCGTTCTACCGACTGCGCTGGGGATTGTCTTAATAACAACTGGAGGCTATCTGGATCGGCAGCGCTTACAATCGTAGCACTACAAAGGAAAAAACCGATCAATAATTGTCGGATCGCCGAGTTGCGTTTGGGTGTGGCGAAAGCCACTTGATCTGAGGAGGGGGGATGTAAAATAGATGATTGCGCCAGATCCGGGGTGTCGAACACGCCGTAGTTTTCCATGGGTATGCGTTTCTGGTATAATTGGGTAATGCTTCCTGTTTTTTGGCATTAAGTGACGGAGCAAAAATAAATGAACCAATTTTAGATTTTTAATATTTCGCTAAGCCATTGACTAACAGGAAATGGT
>JAGQXH010000409.1 GCA_020436695.1 Lewinella sp.
TACAGGGTACCTCCACCGGTACAGTTACCGATTTCGACGGTCGCTACTCGCTGGATGTGCCGGATGATGCTCAGGTACTCATTTTTTCCTATACGGGATATACCCAACAGGAGATCGCCATCGACGGCCAGACGGTGATCAATGTTGCACTGAACTCCGGTACGGTACTGGATGAAGTAGTGGTGATCGGTTACGGCACCCAGAAAAAAGCAGACGTCACCGGCGCCATTGCCCGCTTCGAAGCGGAAAACCTGGAAGAGCGCCCCATTACCCGGGTCGACCAGGCACTGGTCGGCCAACTGGCAGGCGTACGGGTACAACAGACGAGCGGTCTGCCCGGAGCCGGCTTTCGGGTACAGATCCGTGGTACCGGCTCGATCAACGCCAATAATCAGCCTTTGTACGTAGTGGATGGTTTCCCGCTCGAAGTTTCTGAACAGAATGACAACGGCGGCTTCGGAAGCGGTAACCCACTCGACAACATCAATCCCAACGATATTGCTTCCATTGAAGTGTTGAAAGACGCGGCGGCGGCAGCTATTTACGGTTCCCGTGCTTCCAATGGTGTTGTACTGATCACTACGAAGGCCGGCCAGACCGGTAAAGCCCGGATCAACCTCAACGTGAGCTACGGCTGGAATGAAACCGCAAAAAAACTGGATATCCTGAATGCGGAAGACTGGATCGACCGGGCCGCTGAAATGATCGATGATGCGTGGGAAGCCTCCGGTGCGGGTCGTACCCGTGATCAGTCCAGCGCCGAACGCCTCGCGATCCTGGGCGGCAGTTTTAACCGTGGTCTGATCAAGGACGATCGCTGGTTTATGCCGGGTCATCCGGGGCTGGTCTATATCGACTGGCAGGATGAGATGTTCCGACGGGGTGCCGTCCAGAACTACAGTTTATCGGCTTCCGGCGGCAATGATTATGTGCGTTATTATGTCTCCGGCGATTATCTTGATTCCGACGGTATTGCAATTGGCGTAGGTTACAAGCGCTATTCCGCCCGTGCCAATGTGGAAGTAAGCGCCAGTGATAAACTGAAGCTGGGGATCAATATCTCTCCTTCCTACTCTATCGCCAGTGATCCCGGCGTGGAAGGAAAAGACCAGCAGATGCACATTGCCGTCGGTATGGTTCCCATATCCGAAGACACGGTCGGTCTGGATGTCAATGTGGGCGACAATTCCATCTACACCTGGGGCAATTCCCGCTCAAGTCCGGTCCGGGTTGTGGAGAATACGATCGGTGACCGCAAGATCTTCCGGACGCTTGGTACGGTTTACGCTGAATACAACCTACTGGAAGGCCTGAATTTCCGCACTTCCTTTAATCTGGACAACGCCGATCAGACTTCCAAAGATTATACGCCGGCCTGGGTGACGCGCAACCGCACCTCTGAAGGACGCTATAGTGGTTATCGCCGGCAGACTTTCGTGAATGAGAATACGCTGTCATTTAATAAGATCTTCGGTGGCGTACACAACATTTCCGCAGTGGCAGGTACTTCTTACAATACCTCCAAGTTCGACAACTTCGACATCCGCGTTTCCGGGGGCTTCAATTCCGATGTGATCACTACGCTGAATGCGGCCAATATCAATGCCGGTAGTACTTACACCCGGGAGACCAAAAACACGCTGATCTCCTACTTCGGCCGGGTGCAGTACAACTTTGACGATCGCTATCTGATCGCGGCCTCTATCCGTAGGGATGGTTCTTCCCGCTTCGGTCCGGATACCAAATGGGGTGTTTTTCCCTCCGTATCTCTGGGATGGAGAGTATCAGAAGAGGACTTCATGCAGGATGTGGACTTCATCAGCAGTCTGAAATTGAGAGGTAGCTGGGGGATTTCCGGGAATAACGGTATCGGCGACTACTCCCATGTATCCATACTGGCTTTCGACAATTACTCTTTCGGCGGCACGCTGGCTCCCGGACAGGTCCCCGGTAATTTTGCCAACTCGGCACTGGGATGGGAAGAATCCGAGACCATCAATATCGGATTTGACCTGGGGCTGGCCAATAACCGCATCTTTACTTCCTTCGACTATTACACCAAGCGCAATACCGACCTGTTGTTGAATATTCCAGTACCCACAGCCATAGGTTTTTCCTCCGCATTGACCAACATCGGAGAAGTGCTGAACAAAGGTTGGGAAGTAGAAGTGACGACCCGCAACCTAACCGGGCCGCTGAGCTGGAATTCCAGCATCAATTTCAGCCACAATTCTAATGAAGTGGTACAGCTAGGCCCGGAGAATACGCCTATTCTCGGTGGCGCATTCGACATCAATCACAACATCCTGATGGTGGGTGAACCCATGTACAGCATCTACGTAGTACAGCAGATCGGCATTCTCTCTCAGGCCGATATCGACGGTGGAGCTGCGCTCTACGGCAACCAACAGGAAGGCGATCCCAAATATCTGGATGCCAATGGCGACGGCGTGATCTCACCCGACGACCGTATTCTCTCCGGCCATCCCAACCCGGATTACGTTTGGGGCATTACCAATACGTTCAAATATAAAGGCTTTGATCTGAGCTTTCTGGTGCAGGGGCAGTGGGGCGGTGTGATCTACTCCACTTTCGGTCGGGCTATGGACCGCACCGGTCAGGGCTTTGTTGATAACACCCTTGGTCTGCACCGCGACCGCTGGCGTTCACCGAGTGATCCGGGAGCCGGTCTGCGCGGTAAGGCGACCTCGAGTTTCGGACGGATCAAAAATACCGACTGGCTGTATCCGAATGATTACTGGCGGGTGAGGAACATTACGCTGGGATATAACCTCGGCGATGCGCTGAGCCAGAATCTGGTACGCACAGCACGCATTTACGTTACGGCTGAGAACTACTTCGGCGGAGACAAGTATACCGGCGGGTTTAACCCCGAGGCGGTCAACAACAGCGGTGACGACTACGGTGCTTTCCCACTAGCCAAATCAGTCATTTTCGGCCTCAACCTCACCTTTTGATCAATCTTAACCGACAGCAATCATGAAAAAGATATTTTCTTTACTTATCATATTTCTGACGCTGAGTGCCTGCGAGGATGACCTCGAACTGGCCCCGATCTCAGATGCCGGCAGCAATGGATTCTACAACAATACCGATGATTTTGAGCAAGGGGTCAATGGCATCTACGCTTCTTTCGGCGTTACCGGCGGTGCGGACTATCCCAGCTTTTATGTAGTGATGGATGAGTCACGGTCGGATAACATCTACACGCCCGGACAGGCCGGCGTGCGGGACTGGAACGCCATTAACAACTTTTTGAATACACTGGCTACCCTGGGTTCCGTCCGCAATGTGTGGAACGTCACCTTCAACGGCATCATGCGGGCCAACACTATTCTGGATCAGCTGATTGCCAAGGGTGACGTCATCGACGATCCGGCACTGGCCACCCGCTTTGAAGCCGAAGCCCGTTTTTGTCGTGCCTATTTCTACTTTGACCTGGTGAAATGGTTCGGTAAAGTGCCCATTTTCGAGACTTTCGTAACTCCCAGCGAAGCCTTGAAGATCGGCCGCAGTCCAGTTTCCGAAGTGTATGACCTGATCATTTCCGATCTGGAATTCGCCATTGCCAACTTGCCGGAATCCTACAGTTCTGCCGACCGGGGCCGGGCCACTTCTCTGGCTGCCAAAGGTATTCTGGCCCGCGTATACATGACGCGGTCCGGACCGGCACTCCATCCGGACGGCCCCTGCCTGGGCACTAATGAATACCAACAGGCTCTTGACCTGCTCAACGATATCATCAACAGCGGACGTTTTAGCATGCTGGATGATTATGCTGCCATTTTCGACTACGACAATGAAGACAATGCCGAGATCGTCTGGGACTTTCAGTACATCACCGGTGGTTTAGGCGCCGGCGGCTACTATCCGACGGAGTACTACGATGAAGCCTGGGCCCGGATCAATCTGCCTTTCCCCGGTGGCAATCCGGGTGACGGTTCGAAAAGGGTGTCAGAAGATCTGTTGAATTCCTACGAAGCGGGTGACCTCCGAATAGAGCCCACTTTTCAGATCGGATACCTATCAGAGACCGGTGATCCCATCGATGCCAAATTCTACGATAAGTTCATGAACATGGATAAAGCAGGAGGTGACCGGTTCGACTGGTCGATCAACTACCCGGTATTGCGCTATACCGACGTGTTGATGCTGAAAGCCGAATGTATCCTGCAGGGCGCTTCCGGTTCGCAAAGTGATGTGGATGCCATCGTCAATGCCGTGCGCGCCCGTGCGGGTGTAGGTGCCATATCCAATGTAACCCTGGATATGTTGCTGGGAGAACGCAGAAGAGAATTTGCCGGGGAAAATCTACGCTGGGATGATCTCGTGCGTACCGGTAAGGTAGTGGACGTGATGAATGCCTTTATCTCCAGTGAAGACAGCTCCGGTAAAATGCAGCCGATGACCAACAACTTTATCATTTATCCAATTCCTCAGGATCAGCTGGATGTGAAACAGGGACTGTATGAACAGAATACCGGCTATTGAGAGGAATGAGGCCCCCTCTGCCTTCGGCATCTCCCCCGGGGCGGGAGACAAGTTGAATCAAAGGAAGAGGTCGACGATAATAGCTGAGGCCACATTGAGCCGCAGCTGATCAAAAAGAACCCTGCCTTTTGGCGAAAGGTAGTTATGGGGAATGAGTTAAGCATAGTACATCTAGTTTCATAACTATTTAGGGGTCTGGTGTTGGGGTAATATTAATCTGTGCTGTTGCCCCACACCGGATTTTTTATTGGCGCGTCTTTGGGTGTAATGGTCGATAAAGAAAGTGCCAGTCTTTGTAAATGATACTAACCTCGACTCTCGAATACATCAACCATGAAACGTAACGCCTTCAAAATGAAGCTCAAACCCGGCTTCGCCGGGGAATATAAAAAACGGCACGACGAGATCTGGCCGGAACTCTCGGCGTTCTTATCGGAATCGGGGATACAAGATTATTCCATCTTTCTGGATGAAGAAACGCTGATCTTATTCGCCGTCCAAAAACTGGCCGACGATTTTGATGAAGCAACCATTCCTGCTCACCCTATCGTAAAAAAATGGTGGGCCTATATGGCCGATATTATGGATACTCATCCTGACAATTCTCCCGTTTCCGAGCCTTTACACGAAGTATTTCACATGGATTAAATACCTGCTATGATGCCCCGATCAAATCATTTGCCCACCTCGTATATACCGATTTTTCTATTCTTAATGCTTACTGCTTTCCCGGCTACCGCACAGATCCTGAAGCAGCCCATTCCCGATAAGCTGGTGGTACTGACTTTTGACGATGCCGTCAGCACCCACGCAACCTATGTGGCTCCTTTACTCAAAAAATACAGGTTTGGCGCTACTTTCTATGTCTGTGAATTTCCACCCGATTTTGAAGATAAGCACAAGTACATGAGTTGGGAACAGATCCGGCAACTACATCAGGACGGTTTTGAGATAGGCAATCATACCGGACGGCATACGCACGTCAATACCCTCGACCACGACGGTATTGTCCGCGAGCTGGAAGTGATCGAAGATCGTTGTGCCCAATTGGACATTCCGCGCCCCATTACCTTTGCCTATCCGGCCTACGATATTTCCACCGAAGCGCTGGCTGTACTTCGGGAAAAGGAATACACATTTGCCCGCATCGGCGGAGAGAACACCTACGATCCATTAAAAGATCATCCTTATCTCATCCCGAGCTTCAGCACTACGGGTGATGACAAATTGCGCATCCTCGATGCTATCCAACAGGCCCGGGACGGAAAGATCGCGGTGCTTACCGTGCACGGCGTGCCGGATTATGCACACGACTGGGTAACCACTCCGAGAGATCTCTTTGAAGCTTACCTTCAATACCTATCTGATAACAAATACACCGTGATCGCCCTGAAAGACCTTGATCAGTATATCGATCCGGAAGCAGCTGCAAAAGCGATCCAACCGGCACTGCTGCAACGCGATGGAAACCCCATTCCCGAACCGGAAAAAGTAACGATAGATATCGACCTCAATCATAAAAAAGGGCCAATGGAACCAGTCTATGCATGGTTCGGTCACGACGAGCCCAACTACACCTATATGAAAGACGGGCGAAAGTTACTGACGGAACTTTCGGACCTCAGTCCGGTACCCGTGTTCGTACGCACGCATAACCTGCTTACCAGTGGAGATGGCCTCCCCGCACTGAAGTGGGGTTCCACCAACGCTTATACCGAAGACGAGAACGGCAATCCGGTTTATAACTGGACCATCATTGATCGCATCTTCGATACTTATGTAGAACGGGGGATGAAGCCACTGGTGGAGATCGGCTTTATGCCCGAAGCACTTTCGTCCAAACCTACTCCCTACCGGCACGACTGGGCTCCCGGTAATGCTTACGGCAATATTTATACCGGCTGGGCTTATCCGCCGAATGATTATGACAAATGGGCGGAACTTGTTTTCCAGTGGATACGCCATTCCATTGACCGCTACGGACAGCAGGAAGTAGAAAGCTGGTACTGGGAACTGTGGAACGAACCCAATATTGGCTATTGGCAAGGCACTATGGAAGAATATTTCAAGCTGTACGACTATACCGCCGATGCGGTAAAGCGAGCCCTGCCGACGGCTACTATGGGCGGCCCACACTCTACCGGCCCTTCCTGGGATAAAGCAGGGCAGTTCCTCACTGCCTTTCTGGAACACTGCCTGCGCGGAAAGAATTATCGAACCGGGAAAACCGGCTCCCCAGTGGATTTTATCGCATTCCACGCCAAGGGCGGCCCTAAATTCATCGACAATCGCGTGCAGATGAACATGGGCACGCAGTTGCGCGATATTTCCCGAGGCTTCGAGATCGTGGCATCTTTCCCCGAGTACAAAAACCTCCCAATCGTTATTGGTGAATCAGATCCGGAGGGCTGTGCAGCCTGTTCCATGGATATCTATCCGCAAAACAGCTATCGCAACGGCACGATGTATCCGAGTTATACCGCCGCCGTATTTGCCCGTAAAATGGATCTGGCGGACCACTTCGGCGTCAACTTCAAAGGAGCGGTTACCTGGGCTTTTGAGTTTGAAGACCAGCCCTGGTTTCACGGGTTCCGGGATCTGGCTACCAATGGAGTGGATAAACCGGTACTGAATGTCTTCCGCATGTTTGGCATGATGAGCGGCAACCGCGTTGCGGTCAGCGGCGATCTGGCTTATGATGATCAGCTCATTCGGGATTCCAGCGTGCGGGGCGAGCGTGCGGATATCAGTGCACTAGCTACCGTTGATGAAGATCAGGCTGCCGTTATGGTGTGGAATTATCACGATGATGACGTCAGAGTACCGGCCGCTACCGTTGCTCTTCGCATCAAAGGTTTACCGGAAGGAAGGTTGTGGTTATCGCATTACCGCGTTGACGAACAGCACAGTAATGCCTATACTCTTTGGAAAAAGATGGGTTCTCCCAAATACCCAACTGCCGGTCAGGTAAAGGAACTGGAGAAGGCCGGACAACTGGAATTATTGGAGGCTCCGAAGTGGCTAGATGTTGAAAGTGACGAGACGGATATAACTATTCAATTACCGCGTCAGGGGGTTTCATTACTGAAATTTTCCTGGTAAAATGCGAATCTGCATTCAATAAAATTATTATGCTCTATTCCAAAGCCCTACCTCTCATCGTTTTAATCCTTTA
>JAGQXH010000040.1 GCA_020436695.1 Lewinella sp.
AAGTAGTTAAAGGATTGTTTTATATATCCAATAATGAAAAAATGATGTCAGACGAAGAACTGATGGTCCTGCTCCGGGACAACAAGGAGCAGGCGATCCGGCCGCTCCTGGATAAATATGGGGATGCGCTATTTGGAGTGGTGCTGAAAATTGTGCAGGCACAGGAAATTGCTGAGGACGTCATGCAGGATGCCTTTGTAAAAGTGTGGAAGAATGCCGATACCTATGACGCGACCAAAGGTCGCTTATTTACCTGGCTGGTGAATATTGTCCGTTACACCGCAATTGATAAAATAAGAACGGTAAAATTCAAAGAGAACCGCAAAACCATTTCCCTGGACCGTACCGTATATGAAAATGAACAGCTGTCTGAGAACATGGAAATCCGGGACGTCGGCTTACGAAAAGTGATCGACGGTCTTGAAGAAAAATACCGGACGCTGATCGATCTCCTGTATTTACAGGGATACACCCAGTCTGAAGCTGCTGAAGCACTGAACATCCCTTTAGGCACCGTTAAAACCCGGTCGAAAGCAGCGATCTCCCAACTACGTACTATACTAGGCTCGAATGAATGGTTATGGCCTCTCCTTTTAATTATTGCCGCCATCCTCTGGATGAACCGGGGCTAAATTATTTGTCAAACTGAGAATTATTTAATCGTGAATATAGAAGAGTACATATCATCAGGAAAATTGGAGCAATACCTTCTGGGATTGCTCACAGACGGCGAAGCCCGGGAAGTGGAACAGATTGTACAAGCTTATCCGGAAGTACGGGCAGAGTTAAATGCCATGGAAGATGCACTAACCCAGTATGCCATCGCCCAGGGTATTCCCATGCCGAAAGAACTACCTGATCGTATCGTCAAGCGCCTGGAAGTAATGGGCAAAGATACAGGTACGCCGCCTCCTGCAACCGCAGGCACCGGAGGAAAAGGAGGCAATAGTTGGGGCCTTGTGCTGGGACTGATACTGGCCGGTGCCATCGTCGGGCTGTTGCTGCTATGGTCCAAAAATAATCGACTGCAGGAAGATAGCAATCGGATACAGGCACAACTCCAGGAGGTACAGGACAGCTGTACGGTCATTCAGAATAACCTTACCCAAACCGCTATACAACTGGCCATTCTGCGAAGCGAAGGAAATCAGACCTACATCATGCGGGGTACCGATCAAAACCCTGGTGCAGTAGCGAACGTATACTACAATCCGCAGGATCGCCGGGCATTTCTGGATGTCCGGGAACTGCCGCCTCCGCCTGCCGGGCAACAGTACCAGCTTTGGGGAATTAACAGCTCCGGCCCGATCAGCATGGATGTATTTAACCTGCCTCCTGCCGATACGGTCCAGTTTATTGAAGTTCCGTTCCTCGATGATGTCAGTACTTTTGCAGTATCTCTGGAACCGCAAGGCGGAAGCCCGAGCCCGACGGTCGTGCATTTGATCAGTGGGTAGATAATTAAGAAGCCGATAATGGCAGCTTTACATTTATCTTGTTTCTTGATGCGGTTTATTTGCCTGCCGCAGTAAACCGGCAATTGAAATGCCGGATGGATCTCAAACCCATCCGGCATTTTATTTGGAACTAGTAGCATCCGAACCGCTCATTGTCGACCCGGTAGCCGTGCAAATTTGATAAACACGACCGGGCCTTTATGCTGGAAATGCCGGACGATCTTACTTCATCGCCAGTGATTGCTGTAATTGAAGAAATTCCGGTTTTTGTGAATTGGTAATAGCGGCAGCGAGAACATAGGGTTTAGCCTTCTCTGATTGTCCAGCTTCGATGAGGATCTTCGCTATCGTTCGGTTAACATCGATGTTGTTGGGACGCTCTTGATAAGCCAAATGGGCTGTTGCTAACGCCCGGTCATAATCTTTTAATAGTTTTGCGTAGACAATGGATTTTTCCAGGTCCATGCGATGACCGGCGGCTTCATCTTCGTTCAGCATTGTGAGCAGATACTTTACGGTTTCATCAAATTCTTCGGATCTGCCTGTTCGTAAATAGATCTCTGCCAGGTCTTGGAAGAAGCTGAATTCCGGCATGATCGCAGCGGCTTTTTTTAAGGATGCTTCCGCCTGTTGGTAGTTTCCTTTTTCCATATCAAGGCGTGCCAGTTCGGCGATCGCAAATGGATAATCCGGGCGATTGGCCAGTACGATCTCAAACTGCTTGGCCGCCTGATCGGTATCGCCGTATTCAGCGTAGAGTTTGCCCAGGGTCAAACGCGTCCAGGAGGTCTGTTCCATTCCGGGAAAACCTGCTTTGACGGCCATTTGCATCGCCTCTATGGCACCTTGCCAGTCTCCGTGGATCTCGCGTAGGTAGGAAATCCGGGCGTAGGAGCGAAGATCGGGGCGAATGGCTACCATCTGATCGGCCAGTTCTACGGCTTTTTCATAATTACCCAGTTCTACATTGGCGTCTATCAATATGCCGTAGATGCCTGAATTGTGTGAGTTTAGGGCCAGTGCTTCCTCGCCGACTTCAAGTCCTTTTTTGAACTGATGTAGTGATAACAGGATGCTGGCTTTTGTAGAGAGCAGGCGAAATCTGAGGTCTTTGTCGAGCTTATGATCGCCTAATCCAGCATCTAATACCTCCAGTGCAGCCGGGTAATAATGTCCGTGTTCACCAGTGACCCGGGCTTCGTTGACGAACAATTGGGCCATCTGTAATCGCGCTTCATTGGTTTTTTTGCCTTGCTGAATATTATTTCTGAATTGTACAAACAGGCTTTGAACTTCATCCCACTCTTTGCCTTGCCGGAGGTTGGGATGTCGATCGAGTAATTTCGGCAGTTGGATGGTCGTTGCTTGTTCTGTGTTTGCCACAGAGGGCACCTCACTTCCGGTTTCTGATCCACAGGAAAGTGTCAGGAGGCTAAAAACGAGCATGAAAAGAGTAAGGGAATATTTGTTTCTCATGATTCTTTTTTGAAAACAGAATGGAAAATTAAAGAGGGGTTGCGTGAAAAGTAGTTTAGTGATCTAATAGGTAAAATTTAATTTTGCCTGGGCTGATAGTGTGGCACATTATCCTAAAATGTGCCACACATTGCCGCGCTCTTAAAATTAAATTTCGCCTACTTTTAGCATTTCATACTTTCACCCAGCCCCTTGGATAACTTATTCAGCAACTTTCACAAGTTTTTGTACTTGCAATATCTTACCGGAACTATCCAGGATACGGGCAAAATAGGTGCCGGCGGGATAGTCGGCTGCATTCCATGCAACTTCATGCACTCCGGCCATAGTTTCTTGATTGACCAATTGCATGATCTTCTTTCCTGCCATGTCGTACAGATCAATCATCACCGTTCCTTCCTTTTCGATCTGGTAGCGGATAGTGGTCTGCTTTCGGAAAGGATTGGGGTAGCTGCTAATTTGGGCGACTTGTGCCGGATTGGTAGTCTGAAACCCAAGCGTAGTGTAAGCTTGAGGACCAGGTTCTGTACTCGCTTCCACTATTTTCCCACTACAAACGCCGTCACCTCTCCAAGGCATGGCCAGGTAGGGAAACGACTTGGTGAATTCCGCGTCGTTGGATTCTACGCCTGTGCTGTAGCTCAATACATCGATCAGGCCTTGGGTAAGCGGGTTACCCGACTCAGGTTTGTAGTCGTCGTACCACAAACCAACCGCAGCTAATACGATGCCTCCTACGGCTTGCAGTTCAATGCGGGTAACGTCATCTTCCAGGCGACGACCGTTGGGGAAACCATCCATATTGGGGATGAATTCAACATCGGTAGACCCATTAAAGCGAGGGTCGGTCAGGCCGAGAACGGCAGCCTGTATCAGGCCTAATGTACTGAAATCGGGATCGTCCCGGTCAGTGGGTGGGACCGCCATATTCAGGCGCAACATGTCACCGCCGTTGGGCAAAAAGTTGTTGACAAATGGCTTGCCCGGAGCAAGTGGATTGCCATCCTTTCCGGTAGCTAACTGGTAGGGAGGGAAGTTGGGTACACCGGTATGAAATGCCGGCCAAAGGTCTACAGCACGCGGCATACCGGGGCCGGGCAACAGGAGGGTGCCGAAGATGTCATCATCCAGGGCGGTACCCGCCACGGCGGCTGTTCCCTTCAATCCATAAAGGCCGTCCTGGCCGTTTCCAAAGTCAAATGCGCCCAGCGAATTGCGCTGGATCCGCAGTGGGGCCAGTGCCGGTACAGCACCACCGAATAGATCGTCGTCCATGTAGAGGGCCAACTCGGGGTTGTAAAAGTACTGGTCAAGTAGTTCGTCTCCCAATTCGTCGTGCGGAGTGATACCGTTCCAATAGTCTTTCATGCCGATAGGAATAATCGCTTCATTGGTCAGCGGCATACCCAGGCGTGATACTTGTACCCAATCTCCGGAATAGGTCTCTTTACCGGCACTTAAAGTCTTGATCTGAGGACGACTGGCAGAAGCCCATACACCGATCACATAGTTCTCATCGAGGATACTGCTCGGCTTATTCGGGGCTCCTTTTTTCAAAAGATAGTGGATGGGCAGTTCCATAACAATAGCGCTGACGTTCATACAGGCTATACCATCACGGGGTGCTTCGTTCTGGCGAGGCGCATCACCTAGGTCGAAAATACCGCCAAGATCTACAAAGAAGGGATCATCAACGGGACCGGCGAAGAAATGTTCTCCGAAAATGGAATACCTGGAAGAACGCTCAAACAGTTCTTCGTAGGAAGTGTTGAGCCCAACCGGTGAACTGATGGAACGGTCGCCGATGTAAGTCGGAGGAACCGGCGCGTCCCAAAGAACGGGAATGAAGCTTTTCCCTCCGTTGTCGCTTCTCTCTACCGTGTAGGTCGTTTTAAGGTTTTGTTTACCTAAACGGATGTTGAAGAAGGTAGTCGGATCTTCATTTTCTTGCTTAAAAGTAAAGCGGTAAATAATTTCATCACCTGGATTTGAGGCATCATTGTCAATGTGGATCTCATAACGTACGTTTTCTCCGAATGAATAATAGTTTGGGCCACCTTGCGGCAATTGGAGCGGGACATAAGTGGCGATGATGACAATACTATTTTTGTTTTTCGGACTCCTGAAAGCATAGAGGTCCACGTTATCGGCCAGCGGGTCGTTGGCAATGAGGGGGGCTTCTCGGTGGCTGGAGGCAAAAATCGAGCTACCGAAAAATAGAAGTGCGAAGAATACTATCCAAAAAGTTTTCTTGGAAATCATCGGATGTGATTTTAGGTTTAAACAATTAATTTGTCGTGAGTTACAGACAGAGAATAGCCCGCTGAACGATGTTCAACAATCCATCACTATTGAGATATTGTTGTACTGAAAAACTAATGAAGTTCCGGAGACTACCAATCAGTCCAGGTCATATCACAGGTCTGATTTTCACGGTCACCTTTATTTACGGGAAATGAAAACGAACTGGTTTTGGATTCGTCATATTTTTTTAAAATGATTAGTTTTACTTGAGGCCAATCAATGACAAAGAAATAAATCCGGACGGTTAAATTCAGGAAGAATAAAATTACAACCCGCAAGATCCAAGAGGAATACATATTCTTATTTTGAGGGGGGGGGTATCAGCCATCGTTGAAACGAAACACCTAAATCTTCTGTCATGCATAAATTGACCGGACCGCAACCGATCATCCATCTTTTTGCTTTATGCTGTTTATTCGCTTGCCGCAATGAGCCGGCAATTGAAATTCCGGATGGGTTTGAGATCCATCCGGAATTTTCTTTGGAACTCGTAGCTTCCGAACCTCTGGTCGTCGATCCGGTAGCCATGCAATTTGATGAATACGGCCGGGCCTTTGTGCTGGAAATGCCGGGCTACCCGCTCCACGACGAGCAAAGCCGGCTGATAATGCTGGAAGATCGGGATGGAGATGGTCGTTTCGATCATCGTGAGGTGTTTGCGGACAGTCTGGAAATGGCATCTTCCTTTCTACCTTACCGGGGTGGCATGCTGGTAGCGGCTCCTCCCGATCTGCTTTTCCTTAAAGATACGGATAACGATAATCGCAGCGATCAAAGGGAGGTTATCATGAGCGGGTTCAGTACCGGTAACCTGCAGCATAATTACAACGGACTAAATTACGGACTGGATAACTGGATCTATGCCGCCAACGGTGGGAACTCCGGGAAGCCGTATTTCGTGCGCGATACCAATAGCCGACTGGATCTCAGAGGTGATGATTTCCGCTTTACAGTCGAACCACTCCAACTGGAACGGGTAGGAGAATCATCAGGCGGTTTCGGTCTGGCTTTCGATCACTGGGGCCATCAGTTTGAAACCCATAATCTGGAACACGTTTCACATCTGGTATTTGCGAACCGGTATCTCGAAGATCTTCCGGTAACCCCTCGCCACACACTCCGCGTCATCTCCGATCATGAGGAAAATGGACTGGCGCGTATCTATCCGATCGGGGAACAGGATTCCCGGGTAAATCACCCCGAACAGTCGGGATATTTTTCGGGCTCCTGCGGGATTACTTTCTATGGAGGCAAGGCGTTTCCGGAAGCCTTCAACGATCAATTGTTTGTTGCCGATGTTGTGCTCAATCTTGTTCATCTGGACGTGCTCCGCCCGGATGGTGCTTCATTCATCACGTCCAGAATGCGGGAAAAAGTGGAATTCCTGGCCTCATCCGACCGGGCGTTCCGTCCGGTAAATATGACTACCGGTCCAGATGGTGCGCTGTACCTGTTGGATATGCATCGGGCGGTGATCGAACATCCGGAATGGATACCCGACGAACTGGAAGCGAATATGGATTTGCGGGCGGGCAAAGATCAGGGCCGTATCTACCGCATCGTACCCGTGAAAAAGCAAACTGTAGAAAAAGTGGATCTGGCGGATCAGTCGCCGGAAGTCCTTATCCGACAGTTTACCCATCCCAACCAGTGGGTAAGAATGCGCGCCCAACGCTTGCTGGTGGAATCGGAGGATCAGTCGCTGCAATCTTCCTTAGCGCAGTTTTGGGAAGAGAATGAAGATCCTTTGGCTCGTCTTCACGTTTTATGGACGTTGCAGGGTTTAGGCACCTTAACAGATCGCATTCTGATCGAAGCACTGGAAGAAGGTGATTCCGGCTTGCAGGAAAATGCAGCTAAAATAGCGGAAATTCATTTGCCTGCATCTCCGGTACTAGCTGGAAAGCTCATTGACAACCTACAACAGGCTCCGCCCAGGGCTGCCATGCAATATCTTTTGGCTTTGAGCCGGCTGGATGACAGCCCATTTCGGGCGAATGAAGCAAAAATGCTTACGGCGGTAAATCAACGACTGATCACGGAGGCTGTATCCGACCGCTGGATCATTCTGGCTGCAGCGTCTGTTTTACGCCGGGCTCCATTGGCTTTTTTACAACTTGTCTATGAGAATGAGCACGAACCGAATAGCGCACAGATTGATGTTGTTGCTGTATTGGCGGGAGTAATTGGAAGAGAAAATAATCCGGAAAGCGTGGCCGGCCTGCTGGACCTGCTTATCCGGGACAAACGCATTGACCCCATCCGGCTGATCGATGCTGTGGCACAGGAATGGGATCAGCCACTGGCTGCGAGGGATCGTAAGTTGATCAGTGAAAAATTGGTGCTGCTGGAGGAAAATGGAGGGATAGACGTGCTGCGGTCGACCGGGCAATTACGGCAGCAAATGGGGTTGCTGGTATCCAATCAATTCCGAACCCAACTTGCGCAAGCCGCCCGGGAAGTGTTGAATACAGTTCAGCCCGCAGAAGAACGGCTGAAGTGGTTGGAACTGCTGGCCTTGGATGATTTTAACGCCAGAGAGGGAGTATTGTATCAATTGCTGGATAACCGGCAACCCTTGAGTTTGCAAAAAGAAGCCCTACGGCAATTGCGGGCAGCCAATCTGGGAGAATTGAATTTTGATCTGGAGCGTCGGCGTACCCTGCTGATCTGGAGCGATCCCGAGATTGGGAAACGCGCGGCTGCTTTATTTTCGGATGCCGGGGTAATGACCCGGCAGGCAGCTTATGAAAAAATGAGTCCAGCACTTGATCTGGCCGGGAATGGTGCTCACGGTCGGGAAGTTTTTACGAATGTATGCAGTAGTTGTCATCGCTATGGAGAACTGGGGGCAGCAGTAGGGCCGGTACTCACGGAGATCAGTCGGAAAAGTAAGGCCACGCTGCTGCATGAAATTATTGATCCGAATGCTGCGGTTGACACACGTTATCTGAACCAACAGATCCGAACCGACGACGGTAATATTTACCAGGGTATCATTGATTGGGAATCTGATACTGAAATAAAACTGCTGATGATGGGCGGTCAGGAAGTTAACCTGCGAAAAGCAGCCATAGAGGAATGGACCTCAACCGGACATTCATTGATGCCGGAAGGCCTGGAATCCGGTATGACCGTAGAAGATATGGCCGATCTTCTGGCTTTCCTGCAGGGAGACCGACTACTCTCGGCCAAATGATCATATACTCCGTATCAGTTGATGAATGCCGGAGGTATATCCACGGTCAGCCGGTCTTTGGTGTGTCCGAGACGGTAGGCCAGACCATTGGTCTTGGGGAGCTCGTATGCAAAGAAATAACGGCAGGCATAGACCTTTCCCTGATAAAATTCATTTTCTTCTTCGGATAGACCTGCATTCAGTTTTTCCATCGCAACCCCGGCCTGCCTCAGCCATTGCCAGGCGATGGTTATTGTACCGAAATACTCCAGATACAGCGTAGCGTCAGCGAGGAACACTTCCGGAACATCCTGAGAAGCCAGTGCCAGCAGATCGAGGGTCACCTCATGCAACTGTTTAGTTGCCATGCCCAGATCCCGGGCCATAGATGCCAGTGGTTCGATTGCTCCGGCATTTTTAATGGTCTGCTGTATCTCCTGCATGAGTAGTTTGACTGCCTTTCCATTGGCCATCGTTATTTTTCTGCCCAGTAGATCCATACCGTGTATGCCGGTTGTCCCTTCATAAATGGCATTTACCCGGATGTCACGATAGAGCTGTTCCAGCGGAAAATCATCCGTATAGCCGGCTCCGCCCAGGCATTGCATCCCTATACTCACTGCCTGGGTGCCCATTTCGGAAGGATAGGATTTTGCGATGGGGGTAAGCAGTTCGAGGAGCAAATGAGAGTTTTCCGCTGCTTCTCCTTCTGCTTCGGCTGCCAGATCTGATAAATACGAACAGTACAACAGCAACGCGAGGCTTCCCTCTACAACTGATTTTTGAAATAAAAGCATGCGTCGCACATCGGCGTGTTCGATGATCAGGACCTGCTCCTGAGACACATCCTTATTGGACGGATGACGGCCCTGCGGTCTTTCGTGAGCGTACTTGAGCGCAGCGTAATAGGCTGCACTGGCCGTGCCCGTAGCTACCAGGCCCGTTCCGATACGGGCTTCATTCATCATCTGGAACATGAAGCGGAGGCCCTGATGGGGTTTACCCACCAGATAGCCATAACAGGATTCCTGTTCTCCCAACATCAGATGGGCAGCCACGTAGCCTTTCTGGCCCATTTTGCCGAATATCCCGGCCGTAGTGACACCATTACTGACCAATTGCTCATGCTCCGGCCGGTATTTTGGTACCACAAAGAGTGAAATGCCTTTGGTGCCGGCGGGTGCTCCTTTTATACGGGCAAGCAAAAGATGCACCACATTATCTACGGCGGCATGATCTCCGCCGGAAATGTAGATCTTCTGGCCTCTGATCAGATAGTGCCCATCTTCCGTGGGTTCTGCTGAGGTAGTGATGTCAGAAAGGGAACTGCCGGCCTGGGGTTCCGTAAGGGCCATGGTGCCCTGCCATTTTCCATTATACATATTGGGCACAAAGGTGGAGTATAGTTCCTCCGAGCCAAAAGTGCGGATCAGGTTGGCCGCTGCCTGGGTGAGAAAGGCATAAGCCGCCAGATTGGCGTTTGCGGCATAAAACTGGAATAGTCCTGCGTGTAGCAGAACACCAGGCATTTGCTGACCACCCACCTCAAAATCATCGATAGCAGCGATCCAGCCGCCTTCGGCAAGCGCCTGAATACCGGCCTTTAATGCAGGATGCGTATACACTTTGCCTTCTTTATAATAGGCTTTATCGCGATCCATTTCCCGGTAATAGGGGAATAAATAAGTATCGGCGATCTGTTTGGCAGCCTCCAGCGCCATATCCATGGCTTCGGTATCGTAATCCGTAAATCGCTCGAATTTACTGAGTTGTTCTGCCTCCAGTACTTCGTGCAGCAGGAATTTTAGGTTTCTGAGACTGGCGTAGGTTTCCATGATCAGGGCATTTATACTATCAGGTTCTTTTTTCAGAAAGAGAACCCATTCAAAAAATCTTTTACATTCATACGTTTTCTACCTTGCAATTGCAGTTCCAGTATGTTAACGTAACCATCTTGGGTACAAACCTTTATGAAGTTTTTGTTGTCTGAAACGAACTGACCGGGCCGGTATCCTTCGCAAGCGGAATAATCTTTGGTCGTGCGCAGGATCTTTAGTTCTTTCTCTTCCAGTGTAGTCCAGGCGGCAGGGTAGGGACTTAAGCCCCGGATAAAGTTATGGACCTGCTCGGTCGGCTGATGGAAGTTGATCTCACAGGTGTCGTGGAAGATCTTGGGAGCTTTAGTGGCCAGGGAGTCGTTCTGGGGCTGCAGTTCATAATGATCCGCTTCAATGGCCCTTACCGTTTTGAGCACTGTTTCGGCGCCTAGTTCCATCATGCGGTCGTGGACTTCTCCGGCAGTTTCATTTTCTCCGATAGGTAACACTTCCTGAAACAGAACAGCACCGGTGTCGATCTCATGCCGGATGAAGAAGGTCGTTACCCCAGTAGATTGGTCTCCATTGATCACCGCCCAGTTGATGGGCGCGGCGCCCCGATATTTTGGCAGTAAAGAGCCATGCAGGTTGAAGGTTCCGTATTCGGGCATATCCCATACTACTTCGGGAAGCATCCGGAAAGCGACGACGATCTGTAGGTTTGCCTGAAGGGCGCGCAGCTGATCGAGGAATTCCGGGTTTTTCAGTTTCTCGGGTTGTAATACCGGAATGCTTTGGGAAACAGCGTATTTTTTGACGGCTGACTCCAGGAGTTGTTTATTGCCACGGCCTCCATATTTATCGGTAGCGGTGATCACCCCCACCACCCGGTAGCCGTTCTCCACCAATATTCGCAGGGAAGGGACCGCAAACTCCGGTGTTCCCATAAATACAATTCGTAAATCGCGTTTCTCTTTTGCCAATGCTGTGTGCTTTAATGCTGTTCGTTCAACCGTTCAATGAGAGCCCCTGTTAGATCTGCTTCTGCTTCGTCCTGGGAGAAGATAATGGTGGCCTGTCGGTAAAAATACATCCTTTCTTCCAGTTTGGACTGGATGAAATCCGGCAATGTTGTCTCATCGTATGGACGAAGTAGCGGCCGGTGTTCCCGTTCCGGGAGTAGCCGTTCCGCGAGGATGCGGGCCGGGGTGTCCAGAAAAATGCAGGTACCGTGTTGGTTCATCCATTCGATATTGTCAAAAAAGCACGGAGTTCCTCCACCGGTACTGATCACTACCTCTTCCAGGTCGGCGGTGAAGTGTAATGCCTGACGTTCCATTTCACGAAAGTGGGTTTCGCCGAACTGCTCGAAGATCTCAGCAATGTCCATACCCGCTTCCGCTTCAATCAACAGATCGAGATCGAGGAAAAGAAAACCTAATTCTTCGGCCAGCTTTTTACCGGTATGCGTTTTCCCGCTCCCCATGAATCCAATCAGATATATTCTCATGTATATTTGGTATTGGGACGGCCAAAATAAAGATTTTCGATGCTTTTAATACGGCAGATCCTGTTAAAAATAGATCGGCCGGTCCAGTTTGCGGCTGATGGCAAATGCGGCATTGATGAGCCCTACATGACTATAGGTTTGTGGGAAATTGCCCCACTGGCTGCCCGATTCTTCGTGTACGTCTTCACTGAATAGTCCCAGATGATTTCCGTGTCCCACCAACATGTCGAAGGTAGAGATCGCTTCTTTGACCCTACCCATTCTGGCCAATGCTTCAACGTACCAGAATGCACAAATAAGGAAAGTGGATTCCGGTTCACCGAAATCGTCGGCATGCTTGTAGCGATAAAAAAGTCCGGTGGAGGTTTTCAGTTCATCCTCCAGTACCTTCATGTGTCGCCTGGCTTTAGGCGAACGCGGATTGAGATATCCCATGTTGATCAACTGCAACAAACTGGCATCGAGATTGGGATTCCCGATGGCCTGCGTATATACGCCTCTTTCTTCGTCATAACACTTTTCGAGCATGTTGATGGAAGCCTTCAGCAATTTGGAAGCATAGCGATCCATTTTCTTATCCTGGATGATGGCGGCGATCTTTTTGCCCGCATGGCTGCCGGCCCAGTGAAACAGAAAGGTATAAGAATGAAGCTGAGACATACCGCGGAATTCCCAAAGCCCATTATCCGGCTCTTCCATTGTGGCGTCGATCATTTCCAGACAGTGCCAGGCCGTTGCTTCCAGGGTTTTCCCGGTTTTTCCGGTGAGACGAAGATCCGTAAAAAAGGGCAGCAGGGTCAGCATCACTTGTCCGTATACATCATTCTGGATGTGCTCGTAGGCCTGATTGCCGATGCGAACCGGTTTCTCACCACGATAACCGGCCAGGTCCAGTATTTTTTCTTCCGGGATTACATGGTTGGCAATGGGGACCAGCGGATGATAGCGTCGATCTTCACTCAGCACCACGTTCTCGATAAAGCGGGCATAATCCCTCAGAATATTGAAATGGCTCAGATCATTGAGCGCTTTCAGGGTATAGTGAGCATCCCTAAACCAGCAAAAGCGATAATCCCAGTTTCGGGTACTGCCGGGAAATTCCGGTAAACTGGTTGTCGTAGCGGCAATGATAGCACCGGTGTCCTGATACTGATGTAATTTAAGCGTCAGCGCCGACCGGATCACAGACGCCTGGCGGAAGTTTTCTGTGGACGTATTCTGCACCCACAACGTCCAGTATTTCCTGGTTTGCGATAAAAAGTTTTCAGCCGTGGCTTCCAGCGCAGCTTCCAGAGGGACTCCCCAGGTGAGAATACAATGTTGGGTTTGCCCCAGCGCAAATGGCTCTTCCTCCAGGATGTAATTGAGCGACACATTAGTGGTCAGTCGCACCTGGGCATCCAGGCCTTCGTACCGGATATGGCTGCTACCCATCACCGGTACCGGTATCCGTTCACCGTATTCACCAACGGGTTTACAGGAAACCTTAATACGTGGACGACCTTCCAGCGGGACGATCTTGCGTACCAGCATCAGTGGCTTGAATGCCCGGTCGTGCTGAAAAAAGCGCGGGGCAAAATCGACGACCTTGTATTTACCGTCTTCACAATGAAACGTCGTTTCCAGTATGTTGGTATTGGAGATGTATTGCTGGGTGCTGGTATAATGATCCGTAGCCGGGCTAATGTAGAAATGGCCACCCCGTTTTTCATCCAGTAGGCCGCCAAAAATAAAGCTGCTGTCAAATCGGGGCCAGCACATAAAACCGACATTGGCGTTGGTGTCAACCAGCGCACTAAAGGCACAGTTTCCAATGATGCCGTAATTGTACTTGTGTTTTTGCATACGAACAAAAGTTTTGAGACAGTTTCTAAGCAATGACTTGGATCAGGGCATCGGTTTTTGGAAAGAGCCGGCCCGGAGTAGAAAGGATCTGCTATCTGTGATCCTGACCAACCCGGTTTGGCGAAAATAGAAAAGTCAGCTTAAAACGAATACTTTTGCTCACCTTTTCACCGGATAATATCCCGGAGAGGTTTTTGTCTACTTGAATTAATAAGGACATTTTTAGTACTTTTGCTTTTCAGAAAATGGAACACAATGAGCTTTAAAAACAGTATTTGGCTGCTCTTCTTACTGACGTTCTTCGCCTGTCGGCAAAACCACTTTTCCCAATCAGAGAAAAGTGTACAGGAGATCAAAGCAGAGGGCCCGATCAGTAATGCCGATATTATCCGTAATCCGGTGACGGCAGAAGGACCCGTCGACACAGTTAACGTCGCTAAAATGGTCTTTGAAGAAACAACTTTTGACTTCGGACAGGTCCATGAGGGAGACATTGTAAAGCATACCTATAAATTCGTCAACACGGGGAAGGTACCGCTGTTGATCAATGATGCACGCTCCACCTGCGGCTGCACAGTGCCTACCTGGCCGGCTGAGCCGATCGAACCGGGAAAAAGCGGGGTGATCAATGTGGAGTTCAATACGGCTCACAAGGGACGCGAGCAGAAGAAGCCTATTACTATTACGGCCAACACCTATCCGGCCAAAACAATTGTCTACCTGGAGGGATTCGTCCAATCCAGGGAGGAAACCAATTGATCCGGAGCCACAAACAACAACCAACGTTTAATTAATGAATATGCACATCTTATTATTAGCTGCCGGTGATGCCGGCTGGAGCAATATGTTCTTTTTGGGAGCAATGATCCTTATTTTCTATCTATTCCTGATCCGCCCACAGGCCAAAAAACAAAAGGAACAGAAATCCTTTATGGATAGTCTGGGCAAAGATGATCAGGTAGTAACGGCCAGCGGTATCCTGGGCAAGATCACCAAGATCGAGGATGAAATCGTAACTTTGGAAGTGGGCAACAAGTCTTATATTCGCGTGACGAAAAATGCTATTTCCAAAGAAATGACCGATGCAATTTACGGAGCGGATAAAACAACGGCTTAATCAGATCCGGCAATTCAAGATGCGGGAGGACCAGGCTATTCTGCTCAGTTGTTTTGGAATAGCCCTGGTCTTCTGGGTACTGGTCAAGCTTTCCCAGGAATATACCAGTGCAAAACCGGTCTCCTTTTCCTATACCATGCCCGATGATCTGGCATTAGCCAATCTACCGCCCGAGGATGTCACCGCTACCCTGAAAGGTACTGGTTGGAATCTGATGTTCGAGTATCTGGCGGGCTCCAGTATTCCCGTTCATTTTGAAATAGAGGCTACGGGGGAGTTTCGTCTGAACCGGGCTCAGATGCGAGGAGAGATCCTGGGAGCGCTGGCTTCCAAAGAACTGGACATCACGGAGATCAACTACGATGAGATCGACCTGAGTGTTGAACCTAAAGAAAGCAAAAGAGTACCCATCCGCCATCAGGTCAACCTGGAGCTGGCCCCTGAACACCATCTTTCCGCTCCGATACTCCTGGAACCGGACAGTGTGACTATGACCGGAGCTGTTTCGGAGGTACGGTCCTATGATAGCTGGCCGACGGATTCTATTTACCTTGAGGGCCTTAGTAAATCATTGCTGATGGAGGTGCTGCTGAAGCCGCCACCCCCACAGCTTCAGCTCGATGTGTTGCGAACGAACATGACTTTATCGGTAGAATCCTATACCGAAAAATCACTTTTCATTCCCGTGAGCCTTAAAAATGCACCGGCAGATAGCTTAAAAGTTTTTCCGGATAAGATCAAGATCAGTTTTGTTGTCGGACTAAGCCGGTACGATTCTGTACACTATACCGACTTTAAATTGGAGGCGGATCTGAAAGCCGCCTCTCTGGAGAAAGGTAAAAATACAGTACCGGTGAGACTGGTAAAGGCGCCGGGATCTGTGAAGAACGTATTATTATCGCGGAACTCGGTAGAGTTTTTTATTCTTAAGCCGAACGAAGCTGTGAAGTGACTTTCTGGTTTTTATTTTTGAATAACACTACGGATCAGCTAAAACCGATGTTTGCCGAAAACCGGCCATTGTAAATAAAAAAACTACCCCGAGCATCGTAGGGATGACGGGGTAGTCCACACACTATGAGAACACCCATTTTTCTTTGCGATCCGCTACCGGACCGGCTTTGATATTAAAGACGCCTTTTTTTTGCAAAAGTTATAGTTGGACTTGTTATAGTTTTTAACACTTTTGTTTGATAATGAATAATATGCTGATTTTGAGTCATTTGTAGTCGTGAAAAGGCGTTGTTAAAAAAATTAAGGATTCGAAAACCTGTCCGAAAGCCAATAAGATGTTGCTACTTTGCCATAAATGACCGTGGGAATTTTAATTTGGAGGCCTTGCATGACTATTTTCGTATCTTCCATACTTGAATTTTAATTGCCCCACAGTCTCTGAAGTATAAAATCAACCAACTTGATCACGCAGAAAAGTGTACAGGAGATCCTTGAAACCGTAAAGGTGGAGGAGATCATTCAGGATTACGTCAGCCTGAAGCGACGCGGGGTGAACATGATCGGTCTTTGTCCTTTTCACAGTGAAAAAACGCCTTCTTTTATCGTTTCACCGGCCAAGAACATTTTCAAGTGTTTCGGATGCGGCCAATCCGGAGATGCGGTGAAATTCCTGATGGAACACGAACAGCTGACCTTTCCGGAGGCACTTCAACATATTGCCCGTAAATACAACATAGAGATTGAAGAAACCGCTCCGAGCCCCGAGGCTATGGCCCAGCAGCAGGCCGAAGAAAGTCTTTTTATCCTTAATGAATACGCCAAGAACTACTATGCCGATCAGTTGTTCAATACCGATCTGGGTAAAGGGGTAGGATTGAGCTATTTCAAAAGTCGCGGTTTTCGGGAAGCAACCATTAAGAAATTTGGACTGGGGTTTGCACCTGAAGGGAAGGATGCCTTTACCGCAAAAGCCGTATCGGAAGGTTTTCAGATCGAGACACTCCGCAATGTGGGGCTCACCAGTAAATATGATCGTGATTTTTTTCGTAACCGTGTTATGTTTACGATTCATAACCTTTCCGGAAAAGTCATTGGTTTCGGCGGACGGATATTGCAAAAGGACATCAAGGCTCCTAAGTATATCAACACCCCGGAGACGGAGATCTATAATAAAAGTAAGGTGCTGTACGGCATCTTTTTTGCCAAGCAGTCTATCCGTAAAAATGATGAATGTATTCTGGTGGAGGGGTACACGGATGTGATCTCCCTGCACCAGGCCGGCATAGAGAATGTTGTCGCCTCTTCGGGGACGTCTCTGACTAAAGATCAGATCAGGCTTATCAAGCGTTACACCCCCAATGTGAAGATCATTTACGATGGGGATATGGCCGGTGTAAAAGCAGCATTGCGTGGGCTCGATCTGCTGTTGGAACAGGATCTCAACGTCAAGGTGGTAACTTTACCCGAAGGGGAAGATCCCGATTCTTATCTTCAATCTGTCGGGGCTTCTGCTTTCCAGACTTATATTGATCAGCAGGCCAAGGATTTTATCCTTTTCAAGACCGACCTTTTGCTCAAAGATATCGGCAATGATCCGGTGAAGAAAACCCATGTGATCAAGGATATCGTCAGCAGTATCGGTTTGATTCCCGACCCGATCAAGCGGTCGATCTATATTAAGGAATGCGCCCGTCTGGTGGACGTGGAGGAGCAGCTTTTAATCAACGAATCCAATAAGATCCTGGCCAAGCAGGTAACCCAGCAGCGTAATGAAGAAGCTAAGCATACGGTCTGGAAAGAGGAAGGGGAAGCACTGGCCAAACATCTGGAACAGCCGTTAAGTCCGCAGCAGGAAGCGACCCCTAAGGTCATCGGTGATGAATTTCAGGAAAAGGCCGTGGTGCGCATACTGATATTGTTTGCCGGAGAGACTTTTGATAAAGAGGAAAAGTTGACGGTGGCAGAATTTATCTTGAGTGGTTTGGAGGATATGATCAGCGTAATCGATAATAAGCGCTACAAATCTATTTTTGAAGACAGTATCAAAAGCTTGCTGGACGGTAAAAAGATCACTACGGCCTACTTTACACAGCATGATGATCCCGAGATTCGGCAAATGGCGCTCGATTTTTCCATTTCTCCTTACGAGTACAGTGAAAATTGGGAGAAAATGCACGATATCATCCTGACCACGCAGCCGATGCCGGAACAAAATTTCAACCGGGAGACCATAGAAACCCTGAAAAGATTTAGATTGCGGAAAATTCAGCGGATGCTTGATAAAGTGGATCAGAAGATCAGAGCATTACAGGAAAAGGATATGAATGATCCCAAGATCATTGTCCAGATCCGGCTGAAAACGAAACTGAAACAAATGCATCTGGAATTGTCCAAAGAAGTAGGCATGTTTGGCTCTACAGGAAGGTTGTGATGTATTCCGGGCAAATCAGATGAAAAAAAACTACCATGATCAATTTTTTGAAGAAACTATTTGGCGGTGGCCCGGACCTAAAGGAAATAATCAGCCGGAACGCAATGATTATCGACGTGAGAACTCCCGAAGAATTTCGTCGCGGTCATGTGAAGGGTTCCGTGAATATTCCATTGAACAGCCTGCACGGCAATATTAAAAAGCTGCAGAAAAAAAAGGTCCCGATCATTACCTGTTGTGCTTCGGGCCGGCGAAGCGGCATTGCTGCCAAGCAACTGGAACAAGTAGGGATCGAGGCCTACAACGGAGGTCCGTGGACGAGAGTTCGGGGCTATTTTTAAACCTGTTCATTGTCGAAGCATAATCCATGGCAAAAAATATTTACGTCGCGGCAACCAGCCAACACGTAGGCAAAACGACCTCTACGCTGGGACTGGTGGCGGTTCTGCAGCAGAAAGGCATCAATGTAGGTTATTGTAAACCGGTGGGCCAGCAGTTTGTAGATCTGGGAGATCTTAAAGTGGACAAGGATGCTCTGCTATTTGCCAGAACGATGAATTTCGAACTGGTCCCGGAGATCCACAGTCCGGTTATTCTGGGGAAAGGTGCAACGACTGCCTTCCTGGATCAACCCGATGAATTTGACTTTCCGCAACGCATTTATAAAGCTTCGGGTGTATTGGAAAAGGCGCACGACCTTGTGATCTATGAAGGTACCGGGCACCCGGGAGTTGGAAGTGTAGTCAACCTTTCCAACGCCCGTGTAGCCAGTATGCTGAATGCATCCGTAGTGATGGTTGTAGAAGGAGGGATCGGAAGTACCATTGACCGACTAAATCTGAGTATTGCTCTTTTTAGGAAAGCCCAGGTCCCGATTATCGGAGTTATCGTCAATAAAGTGTTGCCGGATAAGATCGATAAGGTAAGAAAATACGTCGGGCAGTGGCTGGAAAGTAGAGGAATGCCTTTATTGGGGGTTTTGCCTTACCAAAAAAGCCTTTCCAATCCCATCATGGAAACTATCATTGATACCGTCAATGGTCAGGTACTAATGAACGAGGAATATCTGGATAACCGGATAGAGGGGATTATTGCCGGTTCACTGGTTGAGAGCCATGATTTCCAGACCGAACGCGATCTTTTGCTGGTTTCCAGCGGCAGAAGACTTTGCGAAGCCATAGATGCTATTGAAGAAAGCATGCATAAGATCAACAAGCCGGATGAATGTCCGTTGGCTGGGGTGATCATTACCGGTGATGGAAAATTGAACGGTCAGCCCTTTGATGAGATCGTTTGTACGGAATACCTGAGTCGGCATCGTATCCCCGTCATTTCGACCCATTTGGATACTTACGGCTCGGCCGTCAAGATCAGCGGCATTGAGGTGAAGATCAATACCCGTACGCCCTGGAAAGTCACCCAGGCCAATGAACTTATCCGGAAGCACATCAATCTGGAGCCCATCATCAGCAGAGTAGGTACGGGCCCTGTCTGATAACCGGATAGCTGTCAACCTGGATCATTATAGCCTAAAAATCGCACTGTTTCATGAAAGCCATTGACGAGACGAGATTTGAATTTCCCGGACAAACCTCATTTTACCGTGGAAAAGTAAGGGATGTGTATACCATTGGAGACCGCCTGGTGATGGTCGCTTCCGACCGGATCTCTGCTTTTGATTATATTTTGCCGCGCCCTATTCCCTTTAAGGGGCAGGTGCTCAATCAGGTGGCCACCTACTTTTTGAACGCCACCCGGGACATCGCTCCCAACTGGTTGTTGGCCAGCCCCGATCCAAACGTAGCAGTTGGCATCGCCTGTGCCCCCTTTCGGGTAGAAATGGTGATCAGGGCCTATCTTGTCGGACACGCATGGCGCGAATACAAAGCTGGAAAACGCACGCTCTGCGGCGTCGCCATGCCCGATGGGATGAAGGAGAATGACCCGTTCCCGGAACCGATCATCACTCCGGCTACCAAAGCAGAAGAGGGACACGACGAAGATATTTCCCGGGAAGAGATCATCGGCCAGGGTATCGTTTCCGAGCAGGACTATGTACAATTGGAAGTCTATACTCGTGCGCTCTTTAAAAGAGGGACCGAAATGGCCGCCAGGCAGGGCCTGATCCTGGTAGATACCAAGTATGAGTTTGGTAAAAAAGACGGTAAGATCTACGTGATCGATGAGATCCATACTCCCGACAGCTCCAGGTATTTTTATGCCGAAGGCTACCAGGAACGCCAGCGTAAAGGAGAACGCCAGAAACATCTGTCCAAGGAATTCGTTCGTGATTGGCTGATGGCGAATGGTTTTCAGGGTAAGGAAGGACAGCTGATGCCTTCCATGCCGGATGAACTGGTGGAAGAGATCACCAATCGTTATGTAGAATTGTACGAAAGGATTACCGGGCGGGAATTTGTGAAGGCACCTGTAAGTAATATCAGTCAAAGGATAGAAGACAACGTACTGGCCTGGTTATCCGCCAATCCCTGATGCCGCATAAAGAGGAGAACGGTTGCTGTAGTGATAGTTCCAAATTCTCAATGATAATAGTGACTGCTGACTGTACCTGTCTGAAGTTACACTGATCTATATAATATAAGCTATCATGAAAAACCAACACCTATTACTCGGGACCATCGTCCTGTTGCTGGCGACAGCCTGCCGGAATTCCTCACAAAATACCTCCGATCAGGAGCAGACATCCGACACGGAAACATCGGCCGAAACCATGTACGCCACAACCGGTTCTATCAACCGCATGAGCCCCAAACTCAATGCATTGCTACCGGAAGATGCTCAGTTGGAGATCCTGGCCGAAGGCTTCGAATGGTCGGAAGGCCCGCTATGGCTGGAAGACCAGCAGGTGGTCATTTTTTGCGACATTCCCAATAACCGGATCAATAGCTGGAAAGAGGGCGATAAAAGTGCAGGTGTCTATCTGGAGCCTTCCGGATATACGGGCACCGTGGAAAGGGGAGGAGAGACTGGCAGTAACGGCCTTTTGTTAAATCCGGAAGGAAAACTGGTTTTGTGTCAGCACGGCGACCGGCGCATGGCCTTAATGGATGCCCCACTGGACGCTCCAATGCCCAAATTCGTTACCATTGCTGACAACTGGCAGGGCAAAAAACTGAACAGCCCGAACGATGCCGCCTACCATTCAAATGGTTCTCTATACTTTACCGACCCGCCCTATGGCCTGGAATTCAACATGGAAGACCCGGCTAAGGAACTGAAGTTTCAGGGCGTTTATCGGGTAAAACCCAACGGAGAGATCAGTTTGATGACCGACCAGGTCACCCGCCCGAACGGCATTGCTTTTTCTCCGGATGGCAAAACGGCCTATGTCGCCAGCTCCGATCCGGAAAAAGCCATCTGGATGGCCTATGAAGTGAATGAAGACGGCGATTTTGTAAACGGTCGGGTATTCCTCGATGTGACGGATCAGGTAGATAAGATGCCTGGCCTGCCGGACGGACTTAAAGTAGACAACAAGGGCAATCTCTTTGCTACCGGGCCGGGTGGTGTATATATCATTTCTCCGGAAGGTGAAATTCTGGGTCTGGTAAACACTGGCCAGGCGACCGCTAACTGTGCTTTCAACAGCGATCAAAGCGAACTCTACATTACTGCAGATATGTATTTGATGCGGCTGAAGTTAAGGTGAGAAAAACCAGGTATAAGGATAGCCTGTTGCCGGTTGGTCAACTGACCAACCGGCAACAGAACAACCGGCAACCGGCAACGTCTAATACCTCATTCTCCCATCGCCTCACCGGCAATCCATCCTCCCGTCCAGGCTGCCTGGAAATTGAATCCGCCGGTAATCGCATCAATGTCAAGCACTTCGCCGGCCAGAAATAAGCCCGGAAGTAGTTTGCTTTCAAAGCGTTTGAAATTGACTTCTTTCAGATCAATGCCACCGGCAGTGACGAACTCTTCCTTGAACGTACTTTTGCCTTTCACTTCAAAAACCGACTGACACAATTGCTCACACAGGCGATGGAGCTGTTTTTTGCTGAGG
>JAGQXH010000410.1 GCA_020436695.1 Lewinella sp.
CCGTTGGAGAACTGTAACAGATAAAGACCATTTGGTTGATCGGTCAGGTCAATCCATTCTGACTGGATACCCTGCACCAGCTTGATGTTTCGGTCTTGTATGTTTTTACCTGTGGCGTCAAACAGGCTCATGCGATAAAGTCCGGGTCGGTCATTATCAATGGTTAGCAATACGTGGTTGCGGGTAGGGTTTGGAGCCAGACGAATCTCGTTAAAACTAAACAGACGATCATTGGCGCTGCTCGCTCCGGCCTGTGTAAATACAATGGGCTCCTGTAGAGCCACGCCCTGATCACCGGAATTGGAGCCGTTGCCATTCGCAGCATTACCGGCGGCATACAGCCGGATATCACCTACTCCTTCACTGGGGGCAGTCCAGTCGATCGCAAAGGTACTGCTGCTGCTGCGCATGCTTTGCTCAGCGTACATCCGGTCGTCCAGAGGTATTACCTGTACTCCGGCGGGTGGAGTGCCGAAGTCGCCGGCGTTGAGATTGCCCTCTCCGTAGAGTAACACAGATTGGAAGCCATACCCTGCAGCCTCATCTGCACCGGTAATTGCAATACTGAGAGTATAAGTTTTGCCTGGCTCATACATGCTTACCGCAGTTTCCCCATCCAGCAACTGAGCGGTAATCCCCGGTGAGTATACACCTGAATTATGACAAGAAGATAATGAACAGGAGGTACCATTACTTAGTGGCGAATTCGTTCGGTCGGCACCCTGTACTTCCGCCGGCCCTGCGGCATTATTTAGAAAAAAGACACTTCCTGCAATGACAAAAAATAAAAGGTAGAGCAATCGAATTTTCATGAAATCGGATTTTCAGGTTTGGAGTAAATAAAGTAGAAGCGTGGAGATCGTAACAATCTTCCTCTTGTTTAAAGAAATGTCTTAGCTAAATGTTTAAATGAATCGGGCTTATTTGATTTGCGGCACCTAAAGATAGAGAATCAGCCCGGGAGGCTTTATTATGCTTTACCGAATAGGGAAAAAAGCTGTACGAACGGGAAAAAGGGTTTACTGAACGGGAGTCGGTTTAAAGCTAAAATCGTCATTTTTACCTTTTACCCCATCGAAGTACCCGTAAATATGCGCGAAATCTGTTTCTATATCTCCCGAAGGATAAAACGGCGCAGAGATACCGACCAACTTTTTGCCATAATCGAACTTACAGAGTAGTATGGGAACTTCCGCTCCGGTAGCAATGTAGTAGAAACCGGTCTTCAGCTTGTCTACCCGTTTTCTCGTGCCCTCAGGGGCGATACAGATCTTGATCTCATCGTCCTCCTCAACCTTTTGTACAACAGCATCCACAAAATTATTTCGTTTACTGCGGTCTACCGGTATTCCTCCCAACCAGCGAAAGATAGAGCCGAACGGCGGCTTGAAGAGGCTGTCTTTCCCAACATAACGAACGTCTTCCCCGATAGCCGAACGCACCAGCAACCCCAAGGGAAAATCCCAGTTGGAGGTATGCGGAATAACAATGAGAATGTACTTGTCCGGCCAGGGCTTAGGAGGCACTTCCAGGCGCCAACCCAATAACTTGAGAATTGCCTTACTAATCATCTGCATAATAAAAACCAGAATTCAACACTTATCAGGTATAGTTACCTGAGAAACTTACCTTTACAACAAAAAACTCCCTAAAAAAGAAACCCTTATACAAAAAAGGAGTTCAATTTAGACAAAAAAACAATATTATTCGTTTTCCAAGTACAACAATAATTGCACAGTCTGGACGAGGAAAAGGAAAGTTAAGGAAATTGATTAACTTGACCTATGAAAACGGTTCTGATACTAATTTGAAAAGGAGCACCTTCACCATATTATTTCTACTGGCCAGCTTACTGTCCTGGTCTCAGACTCCGTCTGCCGATTCCCTGGATCTGCCACTGGAACTGGACTTCATACCTGCCGGTGGTTTTTATCTGGATAATGTGGAAGTGGAACTGGTTGCTCCGCAGGGTAAGATCTATTACACCCTTGACGGCAGCAAACCCACCTCACGCAGCAAGCCCTACCAGGGGCCTATTAAGCTGGATGCGACTACCGTGATCCGGGCCGTTGCCATTAATGAAGACAAGACCAGTCTGTTGTTGGGTAATACCTATTTTATCGATGAGCCGGATACCGATTTTCCGGTAATCTCCCTGGGTATTTCCCCATACTTGTTATTCGATCCCTACCAGGGCATTTTCATGCAGGGTAGCCGGGCGGTCGATTCACTCTGGCAAAAACCGGGTGCAAACTTCTGGACACGGCGAGAATTCCCACTCCATGTCGAGATCTATGAGAGCGACGGGCGTTGTGTTTACAACAACATGAGCGGATTCCGGCTATTCGGAGGCATGAGTCGCCTGTTCCCGCAGAAAAGCCTGGCGCTGGTAGCCCGCAATCGCTATGGGCAAAAACGCTTTGATTATCCCATTTTCGGCAAGGACGGCCCCGATAAGTTCAAATATCTGGTACTCAGAAATTCAGGTAGTGATTTCGGTAAAAGCCACATTCGGGATATCCTCATGACCAACCTGGTGAATGACTTTGACCTCGATAAACAGGCATCCCGCCCTTCACACGTGTACATCAATGGTACTTACTGGGGCATCTTCAATATTCGCGAAAAGGTTAACCGTTACTTTGTAGCCGACCATAACGACGTAGACAAAGACAGTATCGATCTGATCGAACACCGCCTCACGCTCAAACGAGGCAGTAAACGGGAATACCTCCGTTTTATTGAATTTGTAGAGCAAAACGATCTAGGTAACCAACGCAATTACGATTATATAGCCTCCAAAATGGAGATCGAGAACTACATGGATCATCAGATCGCCCAGATCTATTTCGACAACCAGGATGCCGGCGGTAATATCAAGTTCTGGCGGCCCCAGACGGAAGACGGGCGCTGGCGCTGGATCCTGTTCGATACCGACTGGGGTTTCGGATTGCACCAGCACGATGCCTACAAAAACAACAGTCTGGCCTTCCATACTGAGGAAGACGGCCCTTCCTGGCCTAATCCGCCCTGGAGTACGCTGCTGTTGCGCAAACTGCTCGACAATCAGGATTTCCGCCAGCAATTCGTCAATCGCTTTGCCGATCGGCTGAACGCTGCTTTCTCTGAGGAAACCGTAATGGCGCAGTACGACTCGCTCTACCAGATGTACGCGCCGGAAATGCCCCGTCATCTGCAACGCTGGCGTCTGAGCGAAAGAAAATGGAAAAACCACCTCAACCGCATCCGTACCTTTGCGGCCGAGCGCCCCACCTATGTACGCATGCATATGATGGATAAGTTCAATACCGGCGGGCAACGCGAGCTGCATGTGGAAACTACGTCCGGAGGCAGCATAGTGATCAATAATAATCTTCGCATTCGCTCAGATAAGGACTTCGACGGCATCTATTTTGAAAATTACCCCATTCATATCCGGGCAGTACCCGATTATGGTTACCGCTTTTCCCATTGGGAGGGTATTACGCTGGAAGACAATCAACGGTCCTTTGAATTACAACTTCGCAAGCACCAATACATCTTCCGGGCGGTGTTCGAGCCCTTTGCGCATCCCCTGCTCGGACAGGTAGTAATTAACGAGGTGGCTCCGCTAAATAAAAAGAGTGGTGACTGGATCGAGATTTACAACCACACCAAAAAACGTGTTACCCTGACGGATTGGGTCATTACCGACCTAAAGAACGAATGGACTATACCCCAAGCCGCGATCGATCCAAATGATTATCTGGTGATCTGCCGCGACAGTAGCAAGTTCTTCAGTCAGTTCCCCAATGCATATAATGTAGTCACCGGCCTGGGATTCGGTATCCATAAAAGGAAAGAAACACTCGCCCTCTTCTCCCGCCTGGGGGCCGTGGTAGACAGCATCAGCTACGAAGTACCGCCAAGTGATTCTGCTTTCACTCTCAGCCTCCTTCTCCCCGAGCTCGACAATGCCGACCCGGAAAACTGGGCGATCCGTTTTGGAGAGGGATCACCCAACCTGCCCAATCCCTACTTCCTGGAAAGTACCATCCGCAGTACCCAGACGCTATGGTTGCAAATGGGACTGGCGGCTACAGTATTGGTGTTGTGTGTGGTGTTGTTGGTGCTGCGTTCAAAAGGGCACATTTAGGGTCTCAAATAAAAAATCATTAACGCAACTCCGGATTCGGCATTCTGATCTGCACCAGCTGCGTAGTCCAGTCGGCTGGATCGATCTTGGGAAGCGGATGTAACTTAATGCTTCTTAGAGTTTCCTCATTGGGCATGGGCAGGGCTTCCTGGTCAAAAACAGCCGGATCAAATTCAGAAGTACTGACGATAAATTTTAACCATACAAAACTATTGGGTAGCTGCAATGCGGTAATATAGTGCGGCAGGGTCAATTCAATTTCTCCTTCATAAGCCAGGACCGACTCGCCCGGTTCGAGGAAAATAGTAGGCTCCCCCAGCATACCTGAATAGACCTGAAACTCCTGAGACAGATAGATCAGCGAGCAGTAGACCCGGCTGTCGTGCCGGTTGGTGATCTTAATACGGATCTTATTACCCCATTCCCCGGTCAACAGTTTGCGGTATTGCAACAGTAGTTCTTCTCCTTTCAATTCCAACGGACGCAGGGAAAGATCATCTCCGATCTGGGAAAATTCAATCTCGAGCGGCGATGTTTTAAACAGTTTGACATTTGGATTATGCAGATCGCGAACGAAAGTCCACTTCGACATATGGTGCAAATACGTAACCAGTAATCGTACATTCCTTTCCAATAGCCCTTCGATCGGCTTCACTACCGGAACGGTATCGCCTGCTTGCGTGATCAGATACTGATCTGCCATTATTCTTACGACATAATCTGCCGCCTGTTCCGATGTTACCAGCATCAGACGATCTGATGTTTCCTTTAGCGTGATCTGCAACAGGGCCTGCCAGTCAGCATTTACGGTTTCGGAATCGTGATAGATGCGCAGTGGTTGGGCCAGTGCACCCGGTACCAGTACGCGGTAGCTCTTGCGTTGATCCAGGCGCGTCATTACCTCCGGGTCCTGGATCAGCAGGCGGGTATACGACATTTTCACCGATTGCACTTTTGCCTGAAAAGGCGCCCCTCCTTCCGCGTCCTGGATCTCTATTGCCTTCAGATCGGGCGATAATCCATGCATGGCGCCCATATCCAGTATCCATCCTTCCTTTTTATTATATACAAAGTTGGCTTCATTAAGCTGCCGCTCCACCGCTTCGCCCAGAAATCCGCTGAATAATTCATAAGATTCATTCCCCTGCACATATACTTCCGGTGTTTGTTTGTACTCACTTTTGATCATGTATCGGATCCGGTTGCGCAGATCGAAATAACTCATCTCGCCCTTACTGTCGCGAAGCAGATCCAGTAAAGTTGACGTAAACAATCCACCGCCATTCACCTCATAAGCCTGCTGATCACTCCGGCAGGCACTCATATGTATATGTTGACCGGCCGGTATTACGCGGGAGAGCGGTAGTTGCCGAAGATCTTCCTGCCGGATGATATCGGAAAACAAGAATTGTTCCCAGGAACGCCTGGAAACGGCGGTGGTTAGCCGGGAGGTTACGTAACGGCGAGACTTGACCCCTTCGTCGGCCTTGGGCAATTCTACTTTCCGGCTGTTACTGCCCGAGTGGCAACAATCGAATATGGTAACGATATGGGCTTCGGTTTTAGCCAGTTCGTGCAGTAGGTATCGCAGTTCTTTATCGGCCAGCAGATTGGTTTGCAGGCCGTTTTCTGTCTGCGATACCCCATCATAATTAACAATGCACTCCAGTTTTTGATCCGATTCAAAAGGCCATAGCTCCGGGTCAGCTTCCTCCTGGGTACCATGACCCGCAAAATAAAAAAGTGCCGTATCCTCCGCCCGGACTTTCGCCAGATGTTCCCTAAAACCGGAAACGATGGCCGCTTTGGTGGCCGCAGCATCTTCCAAAACCAGTATATCCGGCTGCATTTTCTGCTGCGCTTCTTCGAGATAGGCTTTTACTTTACGAATATCGTTCACGCAGCCGCCAAGGGGTGGTACCGGTGCGGGATAATCATCAATGGCGACCAGTAGGGCATAAAGACGGGGTGTTTCAGACATCGTGTTTTCGTTTTGTGTTTTTTTTATAAAAACCTTTCAAGGTTCTGGGAAAATACTTACTTTTGCGGTCCTGTTTAAAAATAAGGAAAAGGAAAACGTAAATTATCAGTTTTTTATGGCACATCATAAATCAGCAAAAAAGAGAATTCGTCAGGACGAGAAAAAGCGTTTGCACAACCGCTACTACAAGAAGTCTACTCGTACGGCGGTAAAGAAACTGCGGGAAATGGAGGATGCTGCTGAAGCTACCCAGTTTTTGCCTAAAGTGATCAGCATGATCGACGGACTGGCAAAACGCAACATCTGGCACAAGAACAAAGCATCCAACCTGAAGAGCAGCCTGTCAGTTCACGTTAATAAGCTGAAAACCGCTTAATATATAATTTTCCTTATCCGTCCTTGGCGGAAGGAAAGGGTATATCCATCTTGGGTATACCCTTTCGTTGTTTTGTATTTTGAGCGCTGTAAAGTACTTAATTCAAAAAAACTCCATCCAATCCTAGCCTGCCAAACCATAGCACCTTATTTTTACGAGCGTCCTATACATAATACTATCAGGTGGCAAGTAAGAAGAATAACAGGAAACAGCATATTTTAGAGGCAGCGGCCCAGCTCTTTCGGGAAAAAGGGTACTCTGCCACTTCCATGCGCGATCTGGCCAAGGCAGTGGATCTGAAAGCTTCCAGTCTGTATAATCACATCAGCGGAAAGGAAGAGATCCTACGCGATATCTGTTTTAACAATGCCAAACGTTTTCTGGAGGCATTAAGGCAGGTAGAATCCGGCACTTCAAATCCGGCAGGAAAAGTACGTGCACTCATCCGGCTCCACATTCAGGTGGCAACCGAGGACATCACCTCGATCATGGCCCTGAACGACGAATGGCGACACCTTAGTGAACCGCACCTCAGCGAGTTTATTGCCATGCGAAAAGAGTATGAATTGCGTTTTAAGGCCATCATCGAGCAGGGGATCAGGGAAGGCTCTTTTAAGGCTTATGATGCCAACATTGCCCTCTATACTATCTTTTCGGCCATGCGCTGGATATACGACTGGTACCGGCCGGGCCGAAGTATTTCTATCGAACAACTGGAGGAAGAGGTGGCCGGGCTATTACTGACCGGACTCAACAACAATTATAGTTTTGAGATCAGTTGACCGCTTCGTCAATCCATTACCAGTAATAAGACTTTGGCGTCCTCGGTAGGCTTATACACGGTTTGTCTGCTACCCCCTCTTATTTTTTCCGTTCTTCCGAAAGCCCCTCTTTGGATATCAAACCAACTGGCCTCATATTCCTGATCCGCATCCGTACCGGAGAGATCGATCCAGTGAGCTCCATTATCCGGAAAATAAAAAATGAACTGCCTGTTTTCAGCCGAAAGACAATATCCCGAACTGGATAGATCGGGTGTAGGAACAGCTCGTTTCAAATCAATTTTCTGAGAAAACCGTCTGGTGTAGCCCATATTTTTCCTTACTACTTCTATCTCTTGTTCATCGTATTGCCCGCGGGCAACAGTCTGCTGGTAGGGG
>JAGQXH010000411.1 GCA_020436695.1 Lewinella sp.
TGGGTGAAAGAAGACAGCAAACCGTACCATTTGTGGTCGTTGCGGGAAGCTCTCAGAATAGAAACTGATCCGAAATCTCTAACCGCCTGATTTTCACGTACGATCCGATCCAGATCAACCACTCCATCTACCCGGTAATCGGCATTATTAAATTTGTTGTCACCGGCCGTACCGCCACCGCCGCCGGTACCGTAGGAAGCATATACTGCAGTTGAGAGTTGTGCACTCGGGCTTATGGTCCAGTAGTGATTCAGGCTCAACTGTGGCTTGTGATAGAAGTTATCTTCAATATGTACGATTTGTCCGCTCTTATAGCCCCAGTCCGGGTTGTAGCGGATACCGCGAGGACTTTGCTCATAATCCAGTAGTAAGCCCTGGTCCTGGCGCTGACCATGGGTTTGCTTGGCACCGATCGCTGTAAAAGTAAGCTCGTGTTTGCTGCTGAAACGTTTAGCGATGTTAGCGTAGTAAGAATAAGAAAGGAATTCTGTTCCGTCCACAAAACCGTCGCCTTGGGTCTTTGCACCGGAAATGGTGAAAGCCCAGCCATTGGCGCTAAGACCGGAAGATATCCCGAAACCGATCTTGGAATAAGCATCATTACCGGCAGCAGCGTAAGCGAATCCACCTTTCTCCATATCGGTAGCTTTGGAGATGATGTTGATCGTACCACCGATGGAAGGTACGGCCACTTTGGAAGCACCAAGACCACGCTGTACCTGCATAATACTGGTAGCGTCGGTCAGTCCGGCCCAGTTCGACCAGTATACCCGGCCATTTTCCATATCGTTTACCGGTACGCCGTTGATCAGAACGGCTACGTTTTGCGAGTCAAATCCACGTACGTTGATCCGGCCGTCACCGAAACCACCACCTGACTTGGTGGCGTACACACCAGGAGTAGATTTCAGGATCTCCGGAAACTCCTGGCTACCGATCTTTGATTCGATCTCCTGTGCTTTCAGGGTTGATACCGCTACCGGTGTCTGACGGGCAACGGCTACCGAAGAGATAACCTGTACTTCTGACAAACCAATAGCGCTGGAAGGAATACCAATTTCTCCCAAATTGACGGTCTGTCCGGTCAGTACATCCACTTCTTTTTCAATTTCCTGATAACCGACGAAGGAAATGATGATGGTTTGCGCGCCTGCATCCACATTGGCCAGGGCGAATGAACCATCCAGATCGGTAATAGTACCTGTTGTGGTACCCTTTACAAGAATAGTAGCACCGATGAGGGGTTCGTTGGTATCTTCGTCGAAGACTTTTCCGGTAATACTACCCTGTGTGAAAGCCTGGCCACATGCAATCAGCAACAAGGCCAATGCAAGTAGAGGCTTGTAATAGTTTGAAAATCTCATAAAACTAGTGTGTTAAAGTTGAGAATGTTTAGAACATCACGACAAAAGTACAATTGCCATGTTAAGAAATTGTTAACTAAAGGTAAGTTTTTTGACTAGTATTTTAAGATCGAACATGCTGAAAATTAATGTGTTTTGGATAAGTTGCACAGGTATTGAAATATTTTTTGGAGTCTTGTTTTGTTATGGAAATTTAATTCGGTTCAGCTTCTATTTACGTCCATGTGATTTTTTACATTTTCTATTCGTTTTTTTCGAAAAAATGAAATTTTCACGACAGTAAAGCGTCGTTCGGAAAGGGGGATCACGAAATATATAGCACCATTCTAAATTTTAAGAGCTTGTCTAACGTTTGAATTCTGATAGGTAACAAATAGACATAAGACTAAAATTATTGAGCACTCAACTATTGTATTCCGGCAATGGGTGCTCGCTGTTGGATAACTGCTGTCCAAGGCGTAGGTATTCATTTTGCAAAATTGAAACATATCATTTAGTCATCCAAAAACCCTTACTTATGTACAAGTATGCACTTTCAGTCATCCTGTTATTATGCGGCCTCAGTCTGTCGGCGCAAAGCCGGCATCAGGTCACGGCCAATCCCGACAATACCTTCAATCCGATCACACTAAGTATTTCCGTAGGCGATACGGTAATGTGGACCAACAATGGAGGCAACCACAATGTAAACGGCTCTACGGATGTTTATTCGGAAAACCCGGCGGGGTTCTCCAGTGGTGATCTTTCAACCGATTTGTGGACCTATGAATTCGTTTTTACTCAAACCGGAACTTACAATTATCAATGCGATGCCCATGTTGGCGTGGGCATGACCGGAAGTATCACCGTGCATGATACCATCGGCGGGGTAGTGATCTCCGAGATCATGTATAACCCTCCCGGGGCGGATACCGATCTGGAATATCTTGAGCTCTATAATTCCAGTGATGCAGCCATTAATCTTCAGGGGTATCATTTTTCCGGGATCACCTTCACTTTCCCGGGCTTTAGCCTTGCCGCCGGAGAATATGTTATTGTCGCTGCCGATTCGGCTTTTTTTGAGAGTACTTTCGGCATTACACCTTTCGAAATAGAGAGCGGTGCATTGAATAACGGAGGCGAATTAATCCAACTGCTGGATGCAACAGATGCTGTTGTTGATGAAGTAGCGTACGCACCGGATGGTGATTGGCCGGTAGAAGCGGACGGTCTCGGTGCTTCATTGGTGCTTTGTGATCCGCTGGCTGACAACGGTGATCCCTCCAATTGGTCCGCGGCTACCACTGATTCCGGGGCTGTGGTGGATGGCTTTACGATTTTTGCTAATCCGGGTGGGGCCGGCCAGTGTCTGAGTGGACCTTCAATATCCTTTTATCTGACTGAACTCGAAGTAAATGAAGACGCCGGTACGGTGTTGATCCCCGTGGTTTTGGAAAACGGTGACCCAGAGGCCAGCACGAGTGTAGATGTCACTACTCTGAGTGGTTTTTCCGCAACCCAGGGTGCCGACTTTATTTTCTCCGATGCGACTATTACTTTCTCTGCCGGAGCTGTCAGTGATACAATTATACTCGATCTGCAGATCATCGATGATAGTGAGCTGGAATCACTGGAAAATATACTGATCGGACTGAGCAATCCAACGGCCGAAGCGAGCATCGACGCCTTCGGTGGCTCTTTGGAGATTTTCATCATCGACAATGATGCAAATATTCCCGATATCGTGCTGACCGAGATCATGTACAATCCGCCGGAATCGGGTACGGATTCGCTGGAATTTGTGGAAATATTTAATAACGGCGATATTGCAGTGGATCTCAGTGGCTATACCTTTACCCAGGGTTTTGATTTTACTTTTGGCAATTTTACTCTGGATGCACAAGCCTATGCGCTCATCGCGGTAGATTCCATGGCCATGAATGCGGTATTCGGAGCTTCTGCCTTCCAGTTTGCCGGTGCGCTAGGTAATGGCGGTGAGACGATTGAATTGTCTAATCCGGGCGGCTCCATTGTATTTTCTGTCACTTACGATGATGGTGATGACTGGCCCACCGATCCGGATGGTTTCGGCCCTTCACTGGTATTTTGTGATACTTCGGCAGATCCCAACAACGGTGCGAGCTGGTCGCCTTCCACAACCAATACGGGTGTAACCATCAACGGTACTTTGATCCTGGCATCACCCGGAACCGCTGATGCCTGCCAGCCAACTTCGGAGATCGAATATCCGGCTTATGCAATAGGTGTGGTTAACACGGTGGACACGAACGGCGTCGCCGATTCACTCGGAGTAAATACGGAATTGCAGGGTATCGTTTACGGAGGAAATCTGCGACCGGGTGGCCTGCAATTTACCCTCATCGATGCCGAAGGAGACGGGATCGGTGTGTTTAGTAACAGCGAAGATTTTGCTTATACCGTGACCGAAGGAGATGAGGTTGTGATTCGAGGCACAATTGGGCAGTTTAACGGCTTAACGCAGATCGAAGTAGATACTATTGAAATGCTTTCAGCCGGGAATGCACTGTTGGAGCCAACGGATGTAGATTCCCTCGGAGAATACACTGAATCACAGTTGATCAGAATGGGCCTCATGCAGTTGGTAGATCCCTCGCAGTGGCTTGAAAGCGGCAGCTTCAATGTCGATATTACCAATGGGGTGGATACTTTTGTGATGCGGATCGATGCGGATGCCAATATCATCAATACCGTGGTTTCGGCCGATGTTTCATTCACTTTGACCGGCATCGGCGGGCAGTTTGACAGTAGCAGTCCCTATACGGAAGGTTATCAGATCCTGCCTCGCTACACGGAAGATATTGAGATTTTTGTAAAGACCAATGACCCCGGCCTGTCGCGTTTTGTACACCTGTATCCGAATCCGGTGACCAATGTGCTGCAACTGGAGCTAAGCGAAACTTTCGATGCCTTGCGGCTTCACGATGCTACCGGCCGTCAGGTGATGCAGATCAGTCGCCCGGTGAACAATGAACGGCTGGATTTAAGTAATTTTGTAAACGGACTGTACACCATTACTTTCATTAAAGATGAGCGGGTATGGAGTACACGGATTGTTAAACAGTAAATTTTGATATAGGTGTGGTAGATTTGTCATGTCTGCCACACCTCACTACAGATATGGAAACAGCAGGTAAAAGAATCGGGATATCCCTTTCCGGTGGAGGAGCCCGCGGAATAGCCCACATCGGTGTATTAAAAGCCCTGGAAGAAAAAGGTATTCGCCCCGAAGCCATTGTCGGTTGCAGTGCCGGTTCCATTGTCGGTTCCCTCTATGCCGCCGGACTGAGCACGGATGATCTTTTGCATTTTGTGAAAGACAGCAACCTGTGGAAACTGCTGTCCCTACGCTTACCTTCCGGCGGATTTTCCAAGCTGGATTACCTCAACAGCCGTCTCGGAGAATGTATTGCCGAGGATAGCTTTGAGAGTTTGTTGAAAAAACTGCACATTGCCATCGCCAACCTCAATACCGGCAAACTAGAAGTGCGCAATGCCGGCATGTTGTTTTCCATTGTGCAGGCTTCCTGTTCCATCCCGCTCGTCTTCGAGCCCATCGAGATTGACGGAGATCTGTTTGTAGATGGCGGTACGCTGTGCAATATGCCCGTTACACCACTGGAAGACCAGGCCGATATCATCATTGGGGTAAATGTGATGCCGCGCATTCAGGCCACTAAATCTTCCGTCAATACCATGCGCGGAGTGGCCATGCGCTGTTTCGAAATGGCTATTTGGTCGAATACCCAGGCCGAAGCCGAAAAATGTGATTTCCTGATCGAACCCAAGCTGGTGAATAAATACCATATCTTCCAATTTAATAAGTATCAGGAGTTGTTTGAGATTGGCTACGAAGCGGCGACTAAGTTTTTGGAGGAGCAGCAGATTGATATGGTTGGAAGTCGGCAGTCGTAAGTCGTCAGTCAACAGTCATGCAGAGGATTACTTAAATTTGGGCAGACTGCTCGTGGATGTGAATTAATTGGGATTTACACGAGTAGCCTGCAAAAAAAGCACAATACAGGTTGTGCTATCAGGGGGAACTGGCCGGAGCAACAGTTTCAGTTATCACACAAAAGTGTATGCCTGACTGAGGGATATATTTTGAAGAAATTTGCCGGCGCTGGCCCCTCTTACTCCCCACAGGGGAGAACCAGGCTCGCCCGCCTCGAATGATGGGATTGTAGAAAATCAGCTAACTCACCTACTTACACTTACCTCCTCACCATACACAATATAGCAACTGTGTTCCCCCACCGAGGAGCTGGCCGGTGCAGTACCTGCAGGTTTCCTGGAAACGTGTATGCCGGCCTGAGGGGGTAATTTCGGTTATTTACCAGACTTACGACAGTAGCGTAATTTGTATACATCCGAAATTGGTTCCCAATTGTTGTTTTCGAATATTCCCTATATTTGCGCAATGCGTATATTTGTGCCTTTCGTCAGCGCAGCGTCCGTCAGTGAGTGCTGGCGGGACGTCAGCACGAACGGCCGTTAACGATCCTGACGATAGTTCAGGAGAGTGTCCATCAGCGAAGCGACCGTACAAATTTAGCTCCCGTAGTTCAAGGGATAGAATAGGAGTTTCCTAAACTCTAGATCCAGGTTCGAGTCCTGGCGGGAGCACTTTCAAGAAAACACCGTCCGGTTAGCATTTCATTCGATTGTTACGCATTGCTGTTGCTATTTTTCCAGCCCTCATTGTTCGGTACCAATCATCTCTACCCGGGAGGGAGTAGGGGCGAAGACTTTTTGTGCAAGAATTATATACTCAATCGGAAATGCAACGCTGACTATTTTCCAAAAATAATTATTTTAGCATTCATAATATTCAGCAACTGTTTCGGAATCCTCCGGAATCAGGTTCTAATCATTAAAAGCAAAGCTATCTACCCACCCTGTATTTGATTCAATGGCCGGCATTTGGTTTTCCATAGGTGTTCTATTGCATCAATCCCCCCGAGGGTCTGATCTTCAGAAACATACAATGAAATTTAAAACTAGTGTTGCTAATGAAACGGTTAAGGCGTTGCGCCTGAAATTGGAGGAGGGCATGTCTGCGGAGGAATGGGTTCGGGTTTTGGTGGGGTGGTCTTTGGCTGAGGAGCATAGTGATTAGAAATTCTATCGGACTTCTGATAACTGAAAATGATTTTGTAAACATTAGCTAATCCACCAGCTTATATGTCATTAGAGATCGCCAGACAGCGGATACAAACTGCTAAAGAAAAAGGGTACACTATACTTGATCTGTCTTATCTGGATTTGAAGGGAATCCCTCAGGAAATTGCGGAGTTGACGCAATTGACTCATCTTTTTCTTCGGCATAATCAGATTGAGGAAATTGAGCATTTGGAGGGTTTGAAGGAGTTGAAAGTGTTGAGCCTTGGAGGTAATCGATTGAGAGTGGTTCCTATTTCTTTGCTTGATCTGGATCTTCCGATCCATTGGGGTGATCTTCGATCCCTGCACTTCACCTTCTCATTGATTTTGTTAAAGAATCTATCACGAGTCAGGGCTTTAGGTCAATCCTGTGGTCAAGCTCTATCTTTAGCTTTAGCCTTGGCCCCGGCCCTAGACGAAGCCATAGACCAAGCTCACACCCAGGTAAGATCTCTAAACCAAGCCCACGCCCGATATAGAAATCTATCCCGAGCCAGAATCCTTGACCAAGAACTGTATCTGGCTCTTGACCGAGCCAGAGCCTTAACAGTATCCCTTGACCTAGATCAAGTTATAAATCAAGCCTTAGCCCAAGCCTTAGCCCAAACTCGAGCGCTATACCCAATTCTGTACGAAGCCCAAAGCTTTGGCCCAGCTAAAGCTAAAGCCGGACACCAAGCCCTAGTTCTGCAACAAGCCCAAGCTTTGGATGAAGCTCTATCCCTGCATCATGACCTAGCTCTAGACCAAGTACAAACCTTGCACCAAACTCTAGCCTTAGACCAAGCCCTGAGCCTGGACCTGGATCAAGCCCTAGTCCTAGCCCTGGATCAGGCCCTAGACTTGGACCAAGCCCTAGCCCTAGCCCTGGACCAAACCCTGGACTTGGATCAAGCCCTAGACCAAGCCCGGTTTAATGGTGTCTATCTAATAGATAACCCCTTCGAAGCTCCTCCCCCTGAAATTATTCAAAAAGGGAATCAGGCAATCCATACCTATCTTGTTGATTTTTCAAGCAAGAAATCGGAACCTCTTAATGAAGTAAAAGTAATTCTCGTTGGAGAAGGTGCTTCAGGAAAAACCAGCTTGGTTAAAAGGTTG